>JBGUYI010000098.1:0-2684 GCA_045118635.1 Acetivibrionales bacterium | reverse complement strand
GTCGGAGCTTGAACTCCCACTGAATTGTAAATATGTACCCACCGCCTACGCTTTTTCAAGCTTAGAGGCGGGGGACATCTCTGTACTTACGTTATTTATTTAAATATTTCTCTATTCTTTCAGATAACGCTGAAAATTTTTTATCTATTCTAAAATTTTTCACCATCTTGTCAATCATATTTTCTAGTCCAACTATTATGACCATTTCTTTAGCTCTTGTAACTGCTGTATATAATAAATTTCTTGTAAATAAAATCATAGGACCTTCCAATATTGGCAATATAACCACGGGAAACTCACTACCTTGACTTTTATGAACAGTAATTGCGTAGGCTAATTCTAATTCATCTAACAAATCAAAATCATATTCTGTCACTTTTTGTTCTTCAAATATCACTGTTACTTTTTGTTGTCCGTAATCTATATCATCTATAATTCCAATATCTCCATTAAAAATTCCTTCTCCATAATCTTGTAAACAACCAGTAATTTCCCATTCTATATCATAGTTGTTTCTCATTTGCATTACTTTATCTCCGACTTTCAATTTATATATATTAGTCATTTGAGATTTCTTATCACCTGGGTTTACTGCCTTTTGCAATTCTTTATTTATATTAACTACTCCTAAATTTCCTTTTCTCATAGGAGTTATAACCTGAATGTGTTTTATAGGATCATAGGCATACGTTTTTGGCAATCTGTTAACAAATAAATCAACAACAGTTTTTAAAACATCTTCACTAGTTTTTCTTGAAATAAAGAAAAAATCCTTATCTTTTCTTTTTATATCTGGGAAATCTCCATTATTTATTTTGTGTGCATTTGATATTATAAGACTTTCTTCAGCTTGTCTAAAAATTTTTTTCAAAAAAACTGTCTCTACTTTTTTACTATCTATAATATCTCTTAAAACATTTCCGACTCCTATAGGTGCCAATTGATTTACATCACCAACCAATATTAATCTGTTATTTTTTGTGATAGCTTTCAACAAATCTCTCATAAGTAATAAATCAACCATAGACATCTCATCCACAATTAATACATCTGTTTCAATAGGATTATTTTCATTTCTCAAAAATCTTTTTTCCTTATCTATACTTCTAAAATCCACTTCTAACAATCTGTGAATTGTCTTTGCTTCCATACCAGTAATTTCTGTCATTCTTTTTGCTGCTCTACCAGTTGGTGCTGCAAGCGAAACATTTAAGTTGCTTCGTTCAAAAAAATATATTATAGCTTTTATTATGGTAGTTTTTCCTGTGCCAGGACCACCTGTTAATATAAATATGCCCTTTGTAATTGCTGAAATAATCGCTTTTTTTTGCATATCTTCCAATTCTATCTTTTCTTCTTTTTCAAATTCTTTTATTCCATCTAATATTTCATCTAAATCATCTATATAATCCATAAGAGATAATTGACAAACTTTGGCTGCTACATAATTTTCTGCATAATAATTATTAGCCAAATAAACTCTTGTATCAATATCATTTTTCTCAAACACAACTTCATTGTCTAATGATAATTTTACTATTGCATCATCCAAAATTTCATCATTTACTTTCAATAATTTCTCAGCACTTTTTTTTAATTTCTCTAATGGTAAATAAGTATGTCCAAAATCCATTGCTTTATAAAGCACATATTTTATAGCACTTTTGTTTCTCTCATCCATAAACATATCTATACCCAGTTTGTTAGCAATATTATCTGCTATTTTAAAATTAATACCTACTTCTGTTAATGTGTAAGGATTTTCTTTTATTTTTTCTATCGTTTCATCACCAAATTGCTTATAAATAATAGACAAGTACATTGTAGGGACGTTGTTTTCATTCAAAAACAACGTTATTTTTCTCAAAATTAAATCTTCACTTACTTTTTTAGATATTTCTAATGCTTTTTTTTTAGATATTCCTTGTATACTAGCCAACTTTTCAGGATGATCTCGTATAACATCTAATGTTTCATCCCCAAATTTTTCTACTATCTTATTGGCTATAACCTCCCTTACTCCTTTTATTATTCCAGATGCTAAAAAAAACTTTATAGCATCTTTTGTATCTGGCAGACTTTTTTCAAATGACTCTACTTTAAATCTAATACCAAATTTATTATGTACGTCCCATTCTCCCTTAGCCTTTATTGTATCCCCCACATTAACAAAAGGAATATATCCAATAAGTATAATTTCATCTCCATCAATTTTTTCTAAAATTTTTAAAATAGTATATCCATTAGATTCATTTGTAAATATTATATTTAAAACTGTTCCTTCTACTTCTATCAAATCTCATCACCCATTATCCTTTATTTATAAACAAAAATACATCCAAGAAACTCATTACCTGGATGTAAAGCTAACAAACCTAATAGTGCCAAAAGGAACACCTTATACCTTATATGGTGAACCATCCGCGACTCGAACGCGGGACACCTTGATTAAAAGTCAAGTGCTCTGCCACCTGAGCTAATGGTCCAAAAATAACTCGCGGGACTAATCTCCCTCACAGGTAGTCATTCTATAATATTTTTTAGGTAATGTCAATAGTTTTTTTGACATTTTTTTAATTTTTTTTATTACTTCTTAAGATAGTCAATACGAGCTTGCGAGTATTGCTGCGCCGGATTTGTGTACCCTACGGGTACAACTTACCATTCAAATCCGTGTGCATCCA
>JBGUYI010000097.1:0-2505 GCA_045118635.1 Acetivibrionales bacterium | reverse complement strand
ACTAAAAACCAATTTTATAATAGCTCAAAAAACAATATTAAAAGATTTAATTTATGCTTGTTTAGGTATAGCAATTTCTTTAATATTTTACATGATTAGTGCGACATATAAATTGTAAATTAATCTAAATAAATTAGTTGTAAAATTAAAAAATTATTCTAGAAATAAAATAGATAATATATTTATAATGATTATGTCTATTTTTGTAGAAAAAATAAAATCTTTTCTAAACGGAGCAAAAAATAAAATCAGTATTGTATCAAAAGGTGAGGCAAGTTTTTATAGTATGTTATATTTATGGGGTTTAACTCCATCATTGATTTTGATTTTCTTTTTGCAAAACAGAATAGACTCAATTAAAAGTAATACAATTTCATTAATAATCTATTTATTTATAACTTTATACTTTTTGTGGCATTTATTTGTAATTAGAAAAACATTAAAAGTTCAACCACAATACAAAAGATTAAAATTAAGCAAAAAAGAATTGTTTAAAGATAAAACAAAAGAAGAAATCAAAGAAATTAAAAAAGAGCAAAGAAAAAAAAGGTTAAAAAAACTATTGCTTTTAGAAGGTTGGGACTCTGCTCCTTCATATATTTTAATTGCTTGTATTGATGTTTATGTAGCTTTAACACAAATGCAAGAAATTTTTATTATTTTGAATAAATAGGTGGTATTATGACTGAAAATACAAAAGAAAACGATATATCAATAGAAGATATCTCTATTCCAACAACTGAAAATAAACAAAGTCAAAATAATACTAATGAGCTAAAAAATAATAGTTTAAAAATGGAAACAAAAACAGAAAATACAGCAAACAAACCAGTTAATAATGCAAAAGTTTCAGAAAGTAAAATAACAAGTGAAACAGATTTAGAAAATATACTTTTAGAAAAAAAGATTATTACAAAAGATCAATTAGATGTTGCCTTAAAAGAAAAGAAAGAGAGAAATAGTGCAGAAAGTATAGGAAATATACTTGTCAACATGGGACTTATGACCGATTCAATGTTGAGCGAAGTTTTAAATTCTCATAGTGGTGGCGAAAATTTTGATTTAAAATCTTCAATTATAGATCAAAGATTGGTTCATAAAGTTCCAAAAGGTTTTGCTATACAAAATAAAGTAATACCCGTATCATTTACAAAAAATACAATTACCGTCGCCATCTCTGATTTATATGACATTATAACGTTAGATCAAATAAAAAGATTTTTTCCACCACAATTTAGAATAATTCCTGTATATGCAACCGAAACAGATATTTTAAAAGCTGTTGACCAATACTATGATTATGAAATGTCTATTGATGGTATTTTAAAAGAAATTGAAAGTGGCGATGCAGAATATTCCGAAGAACAAAGTATGAACGGCAACTATCAGAGCCCTATGGTTAGACTTGTTGATGCTTTGTTGACAGATGCGGTAAAATTAGGAGCATCAGACTTACACTTTGAACCAGAAGATTTCTTTTTAAGATTAAGATATAGAATTAATGGTAAAATGGAACAAATTAGAACTTTCCATAATAAATATTGGGCTGCTATCGCTGTGAGAATTAAAATTATGTCCGGTATGAACATTGCTGAAACAAGAAAACCACAAGATGGAAGAATACAAAGCAGAATTTTAGGTAGAAATATTGATTTCAGGGTATCATCACATCCAACGGTTGCTGGTGAAAATATTGTTATGAGAATTTTGGATGAGAAGAAAGCTATACTTTCTTTACCAAAACTAGGTTTTACAGAAGATAATATTAATCTTGTAAAAAAATGTATTAAAAAACCTGATGGTATTACAATTTTAACAGGTCCTACTGGTTCGGGTAAGACAACAACTCTATACACCATATTAAATATGATAAACAACATGGAATTGAACATAATGACATTGGAAAACCCAGTGGAATATCGTTTACCATTAATTAGACAATCAAATATCAACCCAGAAATTGGTGTTACATTCGCAGAAGGTATTAGAACACTTTTAAGACAAGACCCTGATGTTATTTTGGTAGGTGAGGTTAGAGACGAAGAGACAGCAGTTGCAGCTGTTCAAGCGGCTATGACTGGTCACCAAGTGTACACATCTTTACATACTAACGATGCCTTTTCAGCTATTCCAAGACTTATGCAAATAGGTGTAAAACCATACTTACTTTCTGGTTCTTTAACTTGTGTTATAGCTCAAAGACTTGCTAGAACAATCTGTCCTCATTGTAAAGAAGCTTACCCAATAACAGACGAAGAAAGGGAAATTTTGACAAAAGTTTTAGGTGAAGAAGAAATGGCTAATGTTAAAAATTTATACAGAGGTAGAGGCTGTGAAAAATGCAGGGGTAAAGGTTATACTACAAGAACCGCTGTTATAGAAGTATTAGATGTTGATAAGGAAATTGATGATATGATCGTTAGAGAAGCTAGAAAGAAAGAAATTTTAGCATATCTTGATAGTAAAGGTTATATTACAATGCAAAAAGATGGAGCTAGAAAAGTA
>JBGUYI010000096.1:0-14411 GCA_045118635.1 Acetivibrionales bacterium | reverse complement strand
TTTACGTCGGAGCTTGAACTCTCGTCTTCATTGTAAATATGTACCCACCGCCTACGCTTTTTCAAGCTTAGAGGCGGGGGACATCTCCGTACTTACGTTATTATCATAGCAATTTTCATTTTGCTCCCAAGTTTTTTTAAAACTTTGGGAGTTTTTTGCTATGTCAATTTTATTTTTTGCCGATAATTAGTATACTATAATTTTTGGGATTGGAAAAAGAAGTATTTTTAATACATAGTTATGCAGAATTTAAACATCACTAACAAGTAAAAATTAATTTTTGTGAATAAAATTAGAAAAAATGCTTATAATTTTATATATATTAAAGTATGAGGAGGTATTTTCTATGGGTTCTAATAATGAAAATAAGAAAACAGAATTTTTGAAAAATTTGTTTAGTGTGTTAAAAAACAAAATACATAAAGTGGATCAAAGTTCAACATTGCAAAATAGAGAACTGATAGAAAGTATAAATAACGCTAAAGATGAATGGATTGCAGCACAGAAAAATTTTCAATTTGTAGATACAGATGATGGTGTAGATTATTATGCTTATAAAATAAAAGCGTATGAAGTAAAATATCAGGCATTATTAAAAGAAGCAAAAAATAGGGGAGTAAAGATTACGGAAAATAGAAGTAATCTCTTTTAGAAATTGATATATAGTTTTCGGGACATAAAGAATAAACATTTAGTATATATTGACAAAAATGAATAATGTTGATAGAATTTCCTTGATAGGTGGCGAACCAGCCGACTTTTAGGCTTGTTAATGTTAGTGAGATAACAGAAGCGAGAAGAACTCATATCAGTCATGGGAACGGTTCAAAAATAAAAAAAAGAATAGAGTACAATATTCATTTGTGAGTATTGACTATGTGGTCAAGTTTTTTTGCTTGCGAAGAATAGACATTATAACGTTAATTTTGGTGTTATAGGTCTATTTGCGGTTTAGTTTATGGTTTTAGAGTAAAAAAATTGCTAGAGAGGACTTAATCTAGCTAGGTAGTGATGTTTAGAGGGGATACGAGAGTTCCAGATTTTTAGGGGATTCAAAAAAAGAGGAGGTTTTTCTAAAATGGCAAAAGTAGTTGAAATCAGATGGCATGGCCGTGGGGGTCAAGGTGCGAAGACTGCATCATTGTTGTTAGCGGATGCTGCATTTAATACTGGTAAGTATATTCAAGGTTTTCCAGAGTATGGGCCTGAAAGAATGGGTGCGCCTATCACTGCTTATAATAGGATCAGTGATGAAAGGTTGACAATTCATAGTAATATTTATGAACCAGATTATGTAGTAGTAGTTGATGACAGTCTACTAGAGAGTGTAGATGTTACAGCTGGATTAAAGGAGGATGGAGCTATAATAGTTAATTCTTCAAAGAATCCAGAAGAAATAAGAGGTTCATTGAAAGGATATAAAGGAAAAGTTTGTACAGTAGATGCTAGAAAGATTTCTATTGAAACATTAGGCAAGTATTTTCCAAATACGCCAATGTTAGGTGCAGTTGTGAAAGTTAGCAAAGTTATGGAAGAAGATGCATTTTTAAGGGACATGGTGGATTCTTTTAAGCATAAATTTGCAAAAAAGCCTGAAGTTGTTGAAGGTAACATAAAAGCGCTTGAAAGGTCTATGCAGGAGGTGAACGAAACATGAGCGAAAAAGAATTAAAAACCGTTCCTGAGGATGTTAAATGGAAAGATATAACTAAAGGAGGAACAATATCTAGTGCAGGGAATGCAAGATTAGTTAGGACAGGTGATTGGCGTTCAATGAGACCAGTGTTTATAGAAGAAAAATGTAAGCAGTGTTTGTTGTGTTATCCAGTGTGTCCAGATGCGGCAATACCTGTTAATGAAGAAGGAAAAAGAGAAGATTTTGATTTTGATCACTGCAAAGGTTGTGGTATATGCGTTAAGGTTTGTCCTTTTGATGCCATAGATTTTGTAGAAGAAAGTAAGTAGGAGGGATAAAAAAATGTCGATTAGAGAAAGAATGAGTGGTAACGAAGCTATGGCACTTGCCATGAAACAAATAAATCCGGATGTTGTTGCAGCATTTCCAATAACTCCTTCTACAGAAGTACCACAATACTTTTCAACATACGTTGCAGATGGGGTTGTGGATACAGAGTTTGTAGCTGTTGAGTCTGAACATAGTGCTATGTCAGCATGTGTTGGAGCGGAGGCTGCTGGAGGAAGAGCGATGACAGCGACATCAGCGAATGGGCTTGCGCTTATGTGGGAAGAATTATATATAGCTGCAGCATCTAGACTTCCAATAGTTATGGCATGTGTTAACAGAACATTGTCAGGCCCATTAAATATTCATAATGACCATAGTGATTCAATGGGTGCAAGAGATGCAGGATGGATACAATTGTATTCAGAAAATAACCAAGAAGCGTATGATAATATGCTAATGGCACATAGGATAGGTGAGAATAAAGATGTTTTATTGCCTGTAATGGTTTGCCAAGATGGGTTTATAACATCACATGCCATTGAAAATATAGAGTTAGAAGAAGATGAAAAAGTAAAAGCATTTGTTGGTGAATATAAACCAGATGAATATCTTTTAAATAGAGAAGATCCTATAGCGGTAGGACCTTTGGATATGCAATGGCATTGTTTCGCACATAAGATACAACAGCAACAAGCAATGAAAGATGCAAAAAGAGTTATATTAGAAGTATCAGAAGAATTTTATAAATTAACAGGCAGAAGATATGGTTTGTTTGAAGAATATAAAACAGAGGATGCAGATGCATGTATAGTTATAATGAACTCATCAGCAGGAACAGCTAAATATGTAGTAGATCAAATGAGAAAAGAAGGCAAAAAGGTTGGTTTAATAAAGATAAGAGTATTTAGACCATTCCCTGTAGATGAAATAGCAGAGGCTTTAGCTAAATTTAAAGCAATAGCAGTTATGGATAAAGCCATGTCATTTAATGCAGCTGGAGGACCAGTATTTACAGATGTTACAAGTGCTATGTATGCGAAGGGAAAATTAGAACCAAAGATAATAAATTATATTTATGGAATTGGTGGAAAAGATGTAAAAGCTGCAGACATAGAAGTTGTATATAATGAGTTACTAAATATAGTTAATACAGGTAAGGTAAAAGAAGTTTATAATTACCTTGGTATTTATGAGTAGGAGGTGTAGGAAAGATGGCATATAATTTAAAAGAAGTTGCAAAAAAACCTGAAAGACTCACAGGAGGACACAGGATGTGTGCTGGTTGTGGAGCACCTGTAGTAATAAGACAGGTATTGAAAGCGTTAAAACCTGAAGATCATGCGGTAATAGGAAGTGCGACAGGATGTCTAGAAGTTTCTACATTCTTGTATCCATATACAGCATGGAAAGATTCATTTATTCATAATGCATTTGAAAATGCAGCAGCTACAGTATCAGGAGCAGAGGCTTGCTATAATGCTATGAAGAAAAAAGGAAAAATAAAAGGAGAAACTAAGTTTATAACTTTTGGTGGAGATGGTGGAACTTATGATATAGGATTCCAATCATTATCAGGAGCAATGGAGAGAGGACATGATATGGTTTATGTATGTTATGATAATGGAGCATATATGAACACAGGTATTCAGAGATCTTCAGCTACTCCAAAATATGCAGATACTACAACTTCACCTGCTGGGAAAGTTATACCAGGTAAGTTGCAATCTAGGAAAGAGTTAACTGAGGTAATGGCGAGTCATAATATACCTTATGTAGCACAAACAGCTCCGGTAGGTAACATGAAGGATTTGTATGAAAAAGCTGAAAAGGCTATCTATACAAAAGGACCAGCATTTTTGAATGTGTTAGCACCATGTCCTAGAGGATGGAGATACAATACACCAGACTTGATGCTACTTAATAAAATGGCAGTTGAAACTTGTTTCTGGCCACTTTATGAAGTGATTGATGGACAGTATAAAGTTAGTTATAAGCCAAAGAATAAATTACCAGTTACAGAATTTTTAAAGTTGCAAGGAAGATTCAAGCATTTGTTTAAAGCAGGTAATGAAGGATTAATAGAAGATATTCAAGCCGAAGTTGATAGAAAATGGGAAAGACTTTTAAAATTAGAAGAACTAACAAATAAATAGTGTAAGTGAAAAACCTTAAAGAAATTTAGCTTTAAGGTTTTTTTGTGGGGGTTAGGATTGTTTACCATAAGTTTTAGTTATAATATCAAAAGTTGTTGATTTGGAGTTAAGGAGTCATTTGTCAATCCATTTGTAATTTTTATATGATTTACCGTTGTAAGATATTTTTTTGCAATAGACCATAGAGAATCATTTTCGCGAACAAAGTAAACAATTATGCTAGGTTTATTATCTACATTTTTGTTATCAAGAGGAGTTTTTGAGATATTTGTTGTAATAGAACTTGAGTCGTTAAAAAATATTATAGCACTAATATTTATGTTGATTTTAAATTCTAGATTATTTTCGATATTTATATTGTAATCAATATTTTGCATGGTAAGTTTAAATGATACAGATTGCATATTAGGTGGTATTTTACAATCTAGAATATGTTTAAATGGATATTCTTGATCTAATATTTTAAAATTCTCTTCATCAGTATCATCTTGAAACAATGTAGAGATATTTAAAATGCCATCTATAACAATTTGATCATCTATTAGTTTATAATCACTAAATAAAATTTTTGTATTAACGTCATATATTTTTATATCAGCTGAAGGAGAATTTAAGTTGAGAGTATTTTTAAAATAAAAATTTTCACTTAGGGTATCTTTTATATTATCAAAATATATAGTTTCTTTATCGAGCTCAACCAAATCAGAGAAACCATACGCATCAGATACAAGAGTAATATTTTTAGGAACAATAGCAGAAATACCAACATCAAAAATAGCTTCACAGTTTATTATACGATGTTCGCCATCAGAATTTTCTAAAATATTAAAATTAATATCTGAAATTTTGATGTTACAATCTATTTTAGCATCAGGAGATATATCAGGCATATTTACAACTTGAGATAAATTTTTTTCAAAAGTTATAGATGAAAGATTTTTTCTAGAATCATAAGGAAGATACAGTATAGTACATTCAAAAACACCAGATACTAATATCTTATTATCTACGATTTTGTATGTTGTTTTCTTTATGTTAAAATTATGTTTTAAAATTTGATCTAAAGGAGGATAGTTTTGTTCAATTTCGATATTTTCTTTAAAAAATAATTTTTCATTATTTTGTCCAAGATAATTTGGAAGACAGACATTTTCTTTTAGGATTTCCATGTTATCATCATCTTGTATATCAGAAATTACATCAATTTTTAGTTGCTGATTGTGTTTTAGTGAAACAACAGCTATATGTTTTAATATAATACGCTTTTCATTTAGTAGTTCATATTCTGAATTTTCTATGTTTATGGTAGCATCAAAGACAGAATTTTCAGGTATATTAGATAAAGATATTTCGTGTGAAAATTTAGCAGTATGGTCTATACTGTTTAATTCAAAATTAGCAGAATAATAAATTAGGGTATAATTTATTGCACCAACTATGGTAACTTTAGTATTATCAAAAGAAATATCCTTTATTAAGATATCATGATAACATTCTAAAACTTTTTTTATATCTGGCTTAAAGTCAGGTACAATAATATCGTTTGTTATATTAAAATGAGAAGAATTTTTTGATATATTCTTTTTTATATTTATATAATCTTTTACTAAGTCCATAATAAACCTCCATCCTTTAAATATATTAATATATATTTAAAGGATGTTTATAATATTACTAAACTATTCAACAAAAAACAATTAACTCACATTAGTATTATCATTATTACAAATTTTTATTTCCACTGAATTTGTGAGAATATCGGTATAACTAAAAGAAACTCTTCGTATAATATCATAATCATTTTCAAATTTTACAATGAAAATACTAGAATATGTATTTTCAAGGACACCTTCTTTTATAAAAGCTTTTTTTCTGCCCTTATTGGATTTTAACTGGATCTTTTGTCCAATGTAGGTCTCAATGTCTTTCCTTACTTGATTTAAATCAGTCTTCGATATCATTGAATCACCTCTATATTCTTTTGTGTGATAAAAATTATACCATAAAATACATATTTTGTAAAGAAGGAAAAATAATACAAATAACAGAAATATATGTAAACAAAATTAGATTAAAACTAATTGTAGTATGCACAAAAAAAGAAATGATAGGGTATTTTTGACAGTTTTAATAAAGCAGAGAAAAAAGGTATGAGGCTTCTATTACAAGAATATTAAGACAAAGATGTGAGGTATAGGTGGAAGTTCATGTATGAAGTAACTTGACAATTGGTTAATTATGAAATAGACTTGGGAGGTAGTATAGTTACGGTGGAGGTAGTGAATATGTTTTTGGAAAGAGAAAAAAATAGGAAATTAAAGTTGACATCGATTGAGGAGAGGCAAATAGAACCAAATCTAATTAAAGAAAAGCAATTTAAATTAAGCTTAAACAAATATTTAAAATTTATGACAGAAGCTCAGATAAAGGATCAGGTATTACAGGTATTAAATTACTCAGATAATATATTGGGAACATTAGATAATGAAATTGTAGTATTCGCGTCAAATTTTTCAGATATTTTAAATAGATATATAAAAAATGACAATTTTAAAGATTCTCTTAAAAATTCAATAGATTGTATGTTTGATGCGGATATTACTAAATACTTAGAAAAGCTAAAAGTTAATGATAGAAATAGTTTTTTACAAGTACCAATAATTTCTGTAAACCATTTGTTTGGGACTGTAATATATAAGATTGATGATGATAATTTTAAATTTGTTTTAATAAATAAAGGTGAACGTGGCTGTTCAAACAATGGAGAATTTAAGAATGATACTTGTGAAGCATATATAATATCCAAGAAAAATATTAAATATATAATTGAGAATTGTTTGTTAAGAGATGACATAGAAAGAGGTTTATTAACATCAGAAAAAATTTATGATATTTTTAATGAGAAGGGAAAGAAAGTTTTATGGACTAAGTTAAAGATTGAAGGTAAAAATTTGTTTTATAAGGATATAAAATTATCAGAACAAAAACAGGGGAATTGTTTTTATAAAAATACTGAAGCATTATATTTCTTTGCTTTAAATAATGCATTAGAACAAAATAATTTTAATAAAAAAAAGAATCCTATTAGTAAAGAAAAATTTCATTTAGAATTTATTAATAATATAAGAAGTGCTATAAATACTATTTGGGAGGATAAAGAGGCTAAAGATAGAATTATAAAATTTTTAGATAATATCGCTAATATATACATAAGTAATAAAGCTGTAAGGAAGTATTGCAAAGATAATCCTAATATCACACCAGAGGAGAAAAGAATAGTTATTATAAAAAATTTTTTAGGAGGAGAAGAAAAAGATTTAAAGGCGTTATCAAATGATGAATTAGAGACTAAGTTACAAGAAAGTTTAAAAAGAATGGATCAACACACACTTGTAGCTAATATGGATGTTTTTGAACTAACTAAGGAAAAAGAAGTATTTGAAGAAATTGTACTTTTTTGGCATAGTTTAAAAAAACGAACTTTTAAGAAAAATGAGATAAATGATTTTCTTATTTTAATAGATAGGTTTATTAAGTTTAAGGATAAGTATTATGATTTGGCGAATGTAGCATTAGATCAATTAAGCTTGACTTTTTCAGGAATGATATGTGATAACCAAAGAAATATTATTGAAGTTAAAGATTATGAATTTTTTGAAAAAATTTTAGATAAAGCAATAGCTTTAAATAGCTATAATGTAAATGCTCTTGTGAGAAAGCAATTATATGATGAGGTTCTAAAATTAGTACCAAATGATGAGAAACTTATACTATCTGCTGAAAAATTAACGCTTAAGGAATTTAAACGATTGGATTATGCTTTGATTAGTAATAGTAAGAATTTGAGTTCTAAGTATTATATGCTAATGGGTAAAGTAAAAATATTGAAGGAAATTGATAAAGAAGAATTGAAGGATTTTTATCAAAGTATGCTTAGAGAAAAAAATAAAAATGCAATAACTTATTTCAATTTGGGTTTATGTGCTATGAGCTTAGATGAAGAAGATTATAAAATTTATTTAAAAAAATCTTGTGAGTTAGAAAATAGATATAGATATTTGTATGCTAAAATATTGTGTAATGCAGGTGAGTTTGAAGAGGCAATTAGTGAGTACGATAAAATTTTAAATAATAATCCACATAATTTAGAAGCATTAATGGAAAAGAGTATTACAGGTTATAAATTTGTTGAAAATAAAGGCGATAATGTAACACTTGATTTTATAGAAGATATGATTAATACTTTAACGAATCTTGAAGAGGTAATGTATGATGAGGTTAAGATGGTATGTTTTTATAGAGGATATTTTTATGATGTTGCACACCAAAAAAAATTAGGAATTGAAAATGCATTAGAAAATGCAAAAAATAATTATAAGAAAGTCAGTGAATACTGCTATCTTTATGATGAAGCAATTGATGGGTTGTACAAGTTAGGAGAAGTAAGAGAAGCACTAAAAATGAGTAGTGAATATGAAACAATTAAAATTTTGAAGGATATGTCATCAAAAATCCAAGATGGTTCTTTTAATGAAGCTGTTGTTAGTGATATACTAAAAGATGTTATAGATAATGATAATATAATTCAATATGATAGACTTAGCAAAAATTCAAAAATTGATAGTGGTATAAGGGATATTTTAATTAATGTTATTGAAAATGTGTTATCTAAAATGTAAGTTATTAACATAAGGAGGAGCTTGTTATAAAAAAGATATTAAGTAAATTAAGAAAAGCAGTAGAAGATTATGATATGATAAGTGATGGAGATAAAATAGCAGTAGGAGTATCAGGAGGAAAGGATAGTTTAGTATTATTGTTAGCGCTCTCAAGCCTAAGGAAGTTTTATCCAAAGAAGTTTGATTTATGTGCAATTACGGTATCGCTGGGATTTGATAATTTTTGTGTTTCTCCGATACAAGATTTTTGTGAAAAAATAGGTGTACCATATTATGTGTGTGATACATTAATAGGTGAGATAGTTTTTAATGTACGGGAAGAAAAGAATCCTTGTTCTCTTTGCGCTAATATGAGGAGAGGTGCAATAAATGGAAAAGCTAAGGAATTGGGATATAACAAGATAGCATTAGGACATAATAAGGATGATTTTATAGAGACTAGTATTTTAAGACTTTTTTACGAGGGTAATTTTAAATCTTTTTTACCAGTTACATATTTAGATAATAAAAAGCTGCATGTAATAAGACCTCTTATATATGTTTTAGAAAAAGAGATAAAGGATTATGCAAAAAAAAATTGCTTGCCTATTGTAAAAAATCCGTGTCCCAAAGATAAAAATAGCAAGAGGGAAGAGATAAAAAATCTCATAAATAGCTTAGCAAAAGAAAATAGAAATCTAAAAAGCAATATTTTTGGAGCAATAAAAAGAAGCAAAAATTAGCTCCCAGAAAAAATTGATATATTTTTTGGGAGCTAATCCTTTTCTACAAATTATTTAAAAATTCTTTTTCTTCTAAACCAAGTCGCCAAAATCCTATTCCACCCAAATTGTAATTACTTGAAAGATTTATTTTAAGTTTTAAACTTTGTTCATTTTCATACCAAAGTTCATGATATACGCCATCTTTTACATATGAAAAATGAGGTGTCTTTGATAGGTTGTCCCATTCTATGGAAGCATTGTTTTTACTAGCTATATTGTAGACATTTTTTGAAGCAATAGCTTGTCCTTTATTGTTTGACCAATCGTATCCGTAAAGTGCGAGTCCTAATATTATTTTTTCTGATGGAACAAATTTTGTTGAATAATCTAATATGTTTTTAACCCAATTAATTGATGCAATTGGTCCTGCATTGCTTGAAACATAATGCTCGTCGTATGCCATTATGATAAAATAATCTACAATACTTCCTAATTTTTCATAATCAAAAGCGTAGTTCCAACTAGATGTATAAGAACTGCTAGTTTTTGCAGGTACTGATATAGTTGTTATATAACCATATTTTGTGAGAGTATCTTTTAATTCTTGTATAAACTCTGAATATAAATCTTTGTCAGTACGTTGTATATTTTCGAAATCAATATTAACTCCTAAAAATCCCTCCTCAGTTAACATCATTAGAATATTATTTATTAAGGTACTTCTTTTTTGTGGATTTACTAAAACATTGTGGAGTAATTCCTGATTAAAGTTCCCATTACTTATATTGTGTATAACTGCAAGAGGTACAATGTTGTTACATTTTGCATAATCAATAGTATTTTGTTGATTTTGGTCTACTAATTGTATTTTCCCATCAATAGTAAAGTTATAATTAAATACAGATATCATGTTTAAAGCCTTGTTATTTTTTACTGAGTTATATGATAAATTATCTCCATTATAATATGAAACAGTAAATCCCATAATGATATCTTTAGGTAGATTGTCGAAAAAATTCTTTTCTGTAATAGTAGCAGTTTTTAAATTTTCAATCCATTCGACATTCATATCAAAATTTGTCCCAATAAATCTTAGAGGTACCATTGTTCTTCCTTCGAGTATAAATGGTGCAATGTCTAAGGTTATGGGATTTTCATTAACTGTTGCAGTATTTTGATTTATATAAAATACTATTTCATTATTTTCATAATTAATAGTGACAGAATTTTTTTTAGAATCCCAATTAATTTTAGCACCTAATTGTTCGGCTATATTTCTTATTGGAAGAAAAGTACGATTGTTTATTATTTGGGGAGAAACTTCTGATATTATTTTTTTACCATTTAGTATAACTTGTACTAAATCTGATTTAGCATATGAAATTTTGTTAAAGGATAATAAACTTAAAAATAAGGCTATTAGTAATTTTTTTTTCACTGCCCCCACCGCCTCCTTTAGATAAAAAACCTCCTTATTTCTAGCTTAACACTTTATTTAGGTGGTTTCAAATGTAATTATTGTAAAAAAGAAAGCAACTTAAATATCAGTCAAAAAAAATAAAAGTAGATACACAGAAAATGTGAACTACTTTTACCTTAGTACAAGTATAACGCTCCGCGTGGATGCACACGGATTTGAATGGTAAGTTGTACCCTGCCGGGTACACAAATCCGGCGCAGCAATGCTCGCAAGCTCGCATTGACCTCAGTTTGTGCTAGGTTACGTAGCACTCACATCCGGCTCTCAAGATTTTCTACAAAATCTTGATTGACCTCTCTGCAACAAAGCCTTTTTTAGTATAAACTCTAACCTTTGTCGCTCCTATTTTATTTTTTGTTATGTCGAAAATTTGATTATTTATTTCTATTGTGTTTTTACCTAAACTTTTTAATTTAATCCAATCGTTATCTACATATATCTCAATTCTATCAAATGCATCACCAATATTATTGCTTGCCTTGATTGTTAATTCGCCCTTCTTGTTCCATCCACCAATGCTTTTAATTGCATTCCATAAACCTTTACCATCAACTAATAATTTATCAGCTCTTTCTATTACTACTCCATATTCCAAAGTTTTATTATCGTAACTTATTCTTATCTTCTCTATATTACTATTCTTTGGTATATATGCACTGCTATCTTTATCTAAGTTTATACTGCTAAATTTATTTTCTCCTACCCGCTTCCACTCTATTTTTTTAATTCCATTTTCATATGCTCTTTTTATTATTACTTTTATCCTCTTATCTTTTTGTACCTCTATACTAGATATGTCTGGATCTATCTGTCTTATATCTCCTACCCTAGAAAGACCACTTTCACTGACAACTTTAACTGTTTTACAAGCTCTTATAGCATCATCTAACTTATATGATAATTTAAAGCTACTTAAAGAAGCTGAATTCGCAATCTCTTTACTAATTTTTGAATTATATTCTTTTAACACTTTTCCATCTCTATCGTATAATATTACTTTATCTACCTTATCTCCTTTTACTTTATCAATATTTATGTTAACTTTTCCTCCTCCATCTTCTACCTTTTCTGCTTTTATTATACTAGGTGCTTGATATTCTACATTAGTACCTAAAACATCTGTTACATGAATCATCATTATACTTTCCTTTTTATTGTCTTTTCCTTCTATATCCGCACTTATAGGACCATTACCCGATATCTCCTTAGTTTTAAAATTTCCATCCTGATAATACCATGTTATTTTACTTAAAGGAAATACAGATTTATTTATGTTAACTCTACATCCTGTACTAATAGATTTTATTTCCTTTATCTGTAATAGTTCATACCAATCTGATGCTTCACCCTCGCTATTTATAACTGCTATTTTGTTATACCCTAAATTAGGTTCTATTTCTATATCCGCAATTTTATCTGTTTGATTTGTATGAGTTATAATATCTTCTGTGCCATCTACTTTTTGCATCTTGACTTTTTCTATTTTGTTTTCATAAAATGTATCTTTTATCTCTATTCTCATTCCATAAGAATCTACATTTGTCACTTCTTTTATTTGTATCCTATTTCCAAAAGCTGTTATGTCATCAATTTTTCTTTCCCCAACCATTCCATTTTTACTAAATACCCTAACTGTTACAGCTTTTCTTATTTCGTCATCTATTTTTACGTCTAAAGAAATATTTTTCTCCGATTTGGTTGCTTTGCTTAATAATGAATCTTTTAATTTTATGATATTATCATCTTCATCATATATATTTATAGCTGTTATATTATCATTTGAAATTCCATTGGCAAATTCACTAGCCTCTACTATAAACCTTCCTCCATCTGAATCAACTTTTTTCGCAATACTTATGTTAGGTCCATAATAGTCTATAATACTTTTAGCTTTTCCTTTTAATACAAATCTTTTTAATTCATCTTTCTTATTAATTACAATCTTTTCACTATTTATATCCTCTAAAAATTCACTCTTATCATTATAATAATATGTTAAACTCTCTACTTCTTCTTTATCTTTTACTTCTATTATTATATTGTCATCAGACGTAAATATATTGTCTATTTGTAACATATCATAACTTGCAGTTAATTCTTTTCCTATAACATAATCATACTCACCAATTAATTCTACAGTCTTAGGAATAATCTCGTTTGTCTTATCTAATGAATATTCTAAATTAGAAATCATCTTTTTATCTTGGCTATCATTAACTGATTGCACTAAAATATCTTCTTTATTTTTTTCTACTATACTTCCGTCACTCATATGAATCTTAACCATTTTTAATGTTATGTCTTCTGGCATTGTAAAGTTTATATTTATATATTTGGATATGTCTAAATCATCTATATTAGAGGTCTTTTTATCTATTTTGTCTATTTTGAATGTAAGATCACTTATTTCTCTATTGTCTATATATTTTACGTTTGACATACCATTTTCACTAAATACTATAACTTTTTTGGCCATACTTGCATACTCACTAAATCTTTCATTTGTTCTTATGATTACCTCTTTTTGAGGATCAATTGACGTATTATTTAACTTTGGAATTCTTATATTATTATCATCATAATAATACACCGCTATTATCCCCTTGCCCGCTTCATCTTTTGCTACTAATTTTATTATAACAGAGTCATCTCTTGTATTAATTCTTTTCACTGATTCTATTGTCGGACCTTCTAATAATGCTTGTTCACCATTTAGGCCAATCACTCTTATGGCACAAATATATCTACCTTCTCCAGGTGTTATTGTGTAATTTGACTTATCCTTAGATGTAATCACATTCCAATTTTCATCATCTGACTTCCATTCTACTTTTTTTACGTTATCCTCACCTTTTAATTTTACACTAACACTCTTAAAATCCTTCCTTTCCACACTATAAATAACAATACTCCCATCTTTACTTTTTGCTTTATATGTTAATGATTTTTCATTTGTATTATATACTTTTTGTTTTATAACTTTATAGCCAACAAAAAGCATAACAATTGAAATCATCGCAATAACTACCAAAAATATTTTGCGCTTCATAAGAGTCTTGTCCCCCCCTTTATTAGAAAGTTAGTTTGTTGTATTAGCTACTTCTTCTGTATTTATTGTATAAGACACCTCTTCTTTATTTGTGGAATATACTTTTATCTCTTTGATATCTTTATTTGATAAATTCTTTTGACTAACATCTATACTGTAAATTTTTTTATTCTTTATTCCTTGATCATCTTTTAATACTAATTTACCTTTTTTATTATAACATTCTATACTTTCTACTCCATCACTTTTATCTACTGAAACCGCTACATTTATTATATTTTCATTTTCTAGTATTACACCTTCTATAGCTAAACACTTATATTCTGTATATTTACCTTCCTTATCGTATATTAAAATCTTCTTTATATCATATGCATTAG
>JBGUYI010000095.1:0-11976 GCA_045118635.1 Acetivibrionales bacterium | reverse complement strand
CGACGTAAATTTAACGCGTCCTTTAGGATGTACACGGATTTGAATGGTAAGTTGTACCCGTCGGGTACACAAATCCGGCGCAGCAATGCTTCGCAAGCTCGTATTGACCTTAGTCTAAGAGTTATTAGCCCAGTGTTTGTTCTGGGCTAATAATTTACGATATATATTTGTCGACGTATTCTAAAGTTATACCTTCATGAAGAGAAAGATTTAATCCATTTGCTATTATTTTTGATACACGTTGTATAAGACTATCTATTTCTTTTGGTGTAACCATAAGATTGTTATTTTGATTATTCAATGTTTGTTCTAGTATTTGTTGTCGTTTGTTAGCATCTATGTTTTCGCTAAATTTGTCTAGGACTAATTCTACCAAATCACTAACCATTGTATTTTTGTCAATTACGGTTGGTACACCTATTGATATTACAGGTATATTCAAGGTGTTTTTAGAGATTTCTTTTCTTTTATTTCCAACACCAGATCCAGGAGATATGCCAGTGTCAGCTATTTGTATTGTAGTGCCTATACGAGATACATTTCGTGCGGCTAATGCATCAATTACTATTACGAGTTTTGGTTTAACTTTGTCAACAATTCCCTGAACAATTTCAAATGTTTCTATGCCAGTAGTTCCAAGGACACCAGTTGCGACAGCACAGACAGGGCGAACGCCTTCGTCTATTGAGTCTGGCATATATTCTAGAAGATGTCTTGTTACAAGTAATTTTGAAACGACTAGAGGACCCAAACTATCTGGAGTTATGTCTTTATTCCCCAGTCCTATTATTAGTATATTTTCATTATCACCAACATGTATTAATGGCTTTAATTCCTGTGATAATCTATCACATAAACGTTTTTTAATTTCCGGATCTTGTTCTTGGATTTTTGGAGTTTCTATAGTTATATAATTGCCGATAGGTTTGCCTATTTGTTTTTCACCTGCTTCTGTTAATATTTTTACTCTTGTTATTTTTATATCATTATCTTCTTGGTTAAAAATTTCAACTCCTTCTATATAATTATTTGATGCAGTTTCTTGTTTTAAAAGTTCATGCATTTCTAATGCCAAGTCTGTTCTTATGTTATTATTCATAAAAAAATCGCTCCTTGTAAAAGTATATATAGGTATTTTCTGCAATAATTTTGATTATTATTATAAATATTTTTTCCGATATAATCTGTATGTATCAAAAAAAGGAGGATAATAATATGCAAAGAAAAAAATTTTTAATAATAGTTGGTGCATGTATTGTGTTTAATTGTTTTACAAATTATTGTTTTGCACAAAATTCAAACCAAGAAGTTTATCATGAATTTGAATCGTATAATCCACAGATAATAGTAGATCTTATATTAGAGGATGAAGAGCTAGTAGATTATATGAAGGCTAAATTAGGTAATGAGGAAAATTTAGAAGAGTATATTATAAATTTGGCAAGTGGTGATGATTTTGAACATTTTATTGAAAATGAAATTTTTGGATTTGAAGTTAGCGCAAGTAGTTCTTTGTGGGACTGGCACAAAGAGAAAATAAAAAGTTTTGTTATACATTTGCTTGGTGGAGAAACTCAAAATGATAATCACAATAATTATAACAACAATTATAACAACAACATGAATCCAAACAATTACAATAATAATATGAATAACTACAATAATATGAATCCAAATAATTATAACAATAATATGAATAATAATTACAACAACATGAATCCAAACAATTACAATAATAATATGAATAATTACAACAATATGAATCAGAATAATTATAACAATAATATGAATAATAATTACAATAACATGAATCCAAATAATTACAATAATAATATGAATAACTACAACAACATGAATCAGAATAATTATAACAATAATATGAATAATAATTACAATAACATGAATCCAAATAATAATATGAATAATTACAATAATAACATGAACCAGAATAACAATAATATGAATCCAAATAATAATTACAATGATAATCAGAATAATAACTATGATGATGCTCATCACCACCATCATCATCACCATCATCATAATCATAATAGATTTAGACCAAAAATAAGACAGCATAATAGATATGATAATGAACAAAACACTAATAAGATTGAAGAAAAAACAAATTTGCAAGACGAAGAACAAGTACAACAACAAGAAAAAGCAGAAGATACAATGCTTGAAATAAATAATTTTTATGAAGAAATAGAGGATGATATGTATGGACATATGGAAGATATGTATTATGAATAAAAATGTCATTTAAAAAAGGTGATATAATTATGGAGAATAAAGAAAAAAATGAATTAAATAATACACAAAAGTTGATGGGAAAATTATTAAAAAAGTATAGTGAAACAAATTTTAAAAAAGATATAGCTAAAACAATTGCAAAAATAGGTAGTATTATAGGAATTAGTGCATTTAGTTTGATTATGGCTGCTGTTTTCTCGTTGTTTACCATTAATCCAGAAATATTATTTGTTATGGCAGGGATAGGTGCGTCAGTTGCAATGGTCTCGCAATTTATGTGGTGGAATTTTGAGAATATGGCAAATAATATAAAAAAGGATTATTATAATTTAGTAGATATAGATAAAAAGTATAATGAAATATCTAAAGAATACCAAGAGATAGATAAAATAAGAATTGAGTTAGAAAAAAATTTTTCAGAAATCAAACTATTAAATTTAGACTTAGGTGAAATGTATTCTAGTATACTAGGAGAATTGTTGAATGAAAACAGAGTACTAGAAAAAACGCCAGAAGAAATAAAAAAGTATAAGAAGGAAATTAATGAAAAAATAAAATTAATAGAATCGAAAAATGCAATTACCAAGACCAAAATAGATAAATTAGAAGAAATTAGTAAAAATATTAATATAAAAATTTCTGAATATAAAAAATTACTTATAGAAGGAGACATTGAACGAGAATATATTATTACAGACAAATTTATCAATTGTCAAAAAACCATTGATAATTGTAAAAAGATGTATAATAGTTTAGGTGAAACATATGTAAGACATAAAATTTCAGATACACAAATTGCTAGAGAAAAAGTATCAGAAGAAAAACAAAACATATTAAAACTATAATGAATAACATATTTCCAATGTTTAATATGACGTAAGTATGGAGATGTCACCTACTTCTAAGTTTTTTAGTGTAGGCAATGGGTACATAATTTCAATGAACACGATAAGTTCAAGATCTGATTGAATTATATGTACAACTCATCAATGTTCTTTACAAGTAAATATACATGTGATAGGATAACGGTGGATATTGAGTAGTAAGGGGTGTTCTAGTATGATTGGATTTGAAAAATTGAAAGAAAGATTAGCAAAAGGTGTAGAGCTGTCATTTGATGAGTTTAGTGATTTAGTAAGCAAATCAGAAGATATTATTGGTATATATGATATGGAAGGAAATACTATATTAATGTACGCAGTAAAAAAGTTTGGTTATGATGGTGCAAAATTAATTGATGACAAATATAAATCTATTTATGGCGGAAATAATAGAGATATATTTTATTCGAAAATGAGTATAGAATTAGTGATATTGAGTTATGATTTTACCAAAAAAAATAAGATTGATAATGAAAAGTTAATAGAATATTTACTAAGAGTGAGTAAAGTTGATAAGAATCGTATGTTAGAATTTGCAGTTGCACAGAACAATACGTGTTTAGTAAAACATTTAGTAGAACATGGAGTTAAGGTCAATGCTGAAGTATTATATCGTATAGTTTTGGATAACAACTATGATATGCTTAAATGTCTAGTAGAAGGAGGCAATGTAAAAGAAAGTGATAAGAGTAAAGATTATGCAGTGTTGTTACGTGCACTTATGAATAGATATGGAGAGGATTGTCAGGTTGAATTATCATCTGAGGATTTAGATGATAATGAGAAAATTATAAGATTGTTAGTAGAAAAAGGCGCAGATGTGAACAAAAAGTTCTTGGTAAATGGTACAGATTGTGACCCACTTAGTCTTGCGGCTTGGCATGATGATTTAGATATGGTAGAATATTTAGCAGAGCATGGAGCTAGTACCATTAATGGATTATATTTTGCAGTTGAAAGTAGTAATTATGACATTGTAAAATGTTTAGTAGAACATGGAGTTAGTTTAGATAAATGTGATGAGTACCAAGATTATACGTTGTTATCACGTGCACTTATGAATAAATATGGAGAGGATTGTCAAGTTGAATTATCGTCTGAGGATTTAGATGATAATGAGAAAATTATAAGCTTGTTAGTAGAAAAGGGAGTAGATATAAATAAAAAGCTTTTTGCAAGTGGCGCAGCGTATAAACCACTTAATATTGCAGTTCGGTATAATGATTTGAATATGGTAAAATATTTAGTAGAACATGGAGCTTATGCAACTAGTGGATTATATTTTGCAATTAAAAATAAGAACTATGATGTGTTAGAATATTTAGTAGAACATGGAGCTAATGTAAATATAAGATTTTATGATGAGGGTGACGAATTAGAGACTTCGCTTGTTTTAGCTGTACGAGAGAAAAATTTAGATATGGTAAAATTTCTAGTAGAACATGGAGCTAATGTAAATAGACCATCACTAAAGAGAAAAGATCCGAAAATGATAGATTTTTTAGTAAAGAATGGAATTATTCCTGATGGAACATTTACACTAAAAAAATGGAGAAAATGGAGTTCATTAGAAGAAGCATTAAAAGGAGATTGCACAGAAATAGCAGAGTATTTGATAAATAAAGGTGCAATAAAAATAAGGATATCAAAATTTGAATATGATAAACAAAAAGTATCTGTAATGCTAAAAAGATTATTAGAAGAAAGTGATGTAAAATTAGAAATAAATAAAGGATACATAAAGAGTATTGATGTAATATACAAACAAGATAATTACAGATTAGTCTTAAGAAAAGATGATGGAAAGGCGTATAAAAGGTATATATATAAAGAAAAAGATGGTGGGTATTCATTTGTAGAGAAAAAGAAAAAAGAAAGAAAAATTATTGAGTTAATCGTAAGAAAACCTAAGAAGTTGGTGAAGAAGTTGTATAGGATTTTAGTGATGAAATTTACCACACTTGAAAAATTAAGTAAAAATAAAAAAGATAAGGAGAAAGATACTGAAAATAATATAAAGAGAGTTGTATCTAAAAAAGAAGAATTAAAGAAAATTATACCTGAAAAAGAAGAAATAAAAAAAGATATTAAAATTACCTTATCTTAGTAAAAAATTGCACATTAATATAAAGACTACTCTTGAGATATTTTTTCAAGGGTAGTTTTTTTTTATTAAAGAAAATGCGAATATTAATCCAGGGTATAGCATATGGCGCAAAATAAAAATTTGTATAAAACTATTCACGTATAATATTATTTGTGTTAGAATATTCACGGATATAAAGATATAAAGGGGATTATTGAATGGAAAATTTAAGTATACCAATAAAGGAACCAGAAAGACAAATATATTTTTTAGATTGTTGTAAAAATGTATTAAATCAAAAGAAACAAGAGATAGGACGTAATCTTAAAATGTATGTTCAAACTTTTGGTTGTCAAATGAATGAACATGATTCGGAAAAATTGTCTGGGATGCTAAGTAAGATGGGATATGAGAAAGTAACTTCAAAAGATGAGGCGGATTTTATAATATTTAACACATGTGCAATAAGAGAAAATGCTGAGCTAAAAGTTTATGGGCATTTAGGAGCATTAAAAAGTCTTAAAGCAAAAAATAAGAATCTTATAATAGCTATATGTGGGTGTATGATGCAACAAAAAGAGGTTGTTGAATACATAAAAAAGACATATAGCCATGTTGACATAATTTTCGGGACTCATAATTTACATAAGTTGCCAGAGCTTTTGCTAAATGCATTTGACAAGCATTGTACTATAACAGAGATATTGAATACAACAGGTGATGTTGTTGAAGAGATTGCCATAGATAGAGTGGATACAAAGAAGGCATATGTTAATATAATATATGGTTGTAATAACTTTTGCTCGTATTGTATAGTTCCTTTTGTTAGAGGAAGGGAAAGAAGTAGAAAATTTGATGATATAGTAAAAGAGGTACAAGAATTAGCTGATTTAGGATATTTAGAAGTTACATTGCTTGGTCAGAATGTCAATTCGTATGGAAATGATTTAGAAGATAATTATGCTACATTTCCAAATCTTTTAAGAGAGTTAGCGAAAATAGAAGGAATACAAAGAATTAGATTTATGACACCTCATCCAAAAGATTTTTCAAGTGATCTTATTTTGGCAATAAAAGAGTTAGATAAGGTTTGTAATCACGTACACTTGCCGCTTCAATCAGGAAATAGCAAGGTTTTAGCTGATATGAATAGACATTACACAAAAGAGCAGTATTTAAAGTTAGTTTATGATATAAGGACACATATACCAGATGTTACAATTACCACAGATATAATTGTAGGATTTCCAGGTGAAACAGAAGAAGAATTTTTGGATACGATAGATGTTGTAAAAAAAGCAAGATTTGATATGGCGTATACATTTATTTATTCTAAAAGGACTGGCACAAAAGCTAGTTTGTCACCAGAACAAGTGCCAGAAAATATAGTTAAAGAAAGATTTAATAGGCTTTTAGAAGTGCAAAATATAGAAAGCTTAAAAAATAATGAAAAATTGGTAGGTAGTGTTGTTGATGTGTTAGTTGAAGGATATAGTAAAACATCTAATGATAAATTATGTGGTAGAACTAGAGGAAATAAGATTGTTAATTTTTCTGGAGATTCAGCATTGATTGGAAAAATAATTGACGTAAAAATAACAAAAGCTCAAACATGGTCATTAGAGGGAGAAATAAATTAATTTTTTGCAAATATGTAGTTAACACTTGTTGGAGTTTTTAGTATATCTAATATATCTTTCTATGTGAATAAATATGGCAAGATATATTAGATTATTGAGAAAGAATAGATAACAACATACAAATATATGACAAAAAAATATACAAAAGAATTCTTGACTTTTATTGTAAAAGCGAGTACAATTTTACTTGTTCGTAGGGGAGTGGCTCAATTGGTAGAGTAGCGGTCTCCAAAACCGTCGGTTGCAGGTTCGAGTCCTGTCTCCCCTGCCAAATTAGATATTCGTGTGGAGTATCTTTTTTTTTGTTAATTTTACGGGAGGGTTGGCAACAGAGTATGAAAATTGTGCAAATAAAAAAGAGCAAGACAAAGAATATGTTGGATTTGTATTTTAGTGATAATTTTATTATGCCAGTATATGAAGAAGACTATTATAGAATGAATTTATATGAAAAGGAAGAGTTTACAGAAGGTGATATTTTAGATTTAAAAGATATTACAGATGAAAAATCAGCGAGGATATACGCTATAAAATTAATACTCTACAAAAAGAGAACAAAAAAAGAAATTGAGAGTAAATTAATCGAAAAAGACATAAGTATGGATATAATAAATAGGGTAATACAAAAATTAGAGGCTGATGGTTATATAAATGATGTTTTATATGCAGAAAAATTAATTCAAAAATTACGTCAAAAAAATAAATCAAAGAAGCAAGTAGAATTGGAATTAAAATTAAAAGGCTTGGATTATTTAGAAAATATTCTTGATACTTATGAATGTGATGAGGTTATAGCGGGTGAACTATTTAAAAAGAAATTTAGTGGTAAAGATTTAAAAGATGAAAAAACAAAATTTAAAGTGTATAATTTTTTTAGGAGTAAAGGATTTTCGAATGAAGTAATAAAAAAATTTTTACTTTTGGATAAATAAATTTTAATAGGATAAAATAAATCATATTAGAATATTCAAGGGAAGTGATTTTTTTTATGAACTTTTATAATAAAGTTACATTTAATGAACAAGATATTGAGAAAGAAATAGAAAAGAAAGTAAATGAAGATGCTTTAATAAAAGAGTATGGAAAGACTACTATAAATAATAAAAGAGGCAATATACATTGTTTAACAATAATAGGTCAAATAGAAGGGCATTTGGTTTTGCCACCACAAAATAAAACGACAAAGTATGAGCATGTTATTCCACAATTAGTGGCAATAGAAGAGAGTGAAGATATAGATGGATTATTGCTGATATTAAATACAGTTGGAGGAGATGTGGAAGCAGGTTTGGCGATTGCCGAGATGTTAGCTAGCATGTCAAAACCTACAGTATCTTTGGTTTTAGGTGGAGGACATAGCATAGGGGTTCCAATGGCGGTTGCAACAAATTATTCATTTATAGCACCATCTGCCACTATGACTATTCATCCAATAAGGCTAAATGGTATGGTGATAGGTGTTCCACAAACATATGAATATTTTGATAAAATGCAAGAAAGAGTAGTGCAGTTTGTTTGTAAAAAATCAAAAATTACTCCAGAGAAGTTTAAAGAATTGATGTTAAAAACAGGTGAATTAGCAAATGACGTAGGAACAGTATTATTTGGTGAAGAAGCCACAAAAATTGGATTAATCGATAGTATAGGAGGATTAGCAGAAGCTTTAAATAAATTATATGAACTAATTGAATTAAAAAGAAGGAGATGTAACATATGATTTTGCATACAATAGTTCCAATGGAAGTTATATTTGATAGTGATAATAAAAAGGATTTCAGTTATAAAGAAATGGATTATTTAGGTGAAAAGGTAGAAGTTTTGCAATATGAGAATCAACTTGTTTTAAATAGATTATACACAACAGATCCAAAAAAATATTTAAATCCTGACTTAAGATTAGGAAAAGTAATAAAAAAAGAGTAGCATATTAGTATTAAAATGATGTATAATGTTTTTTGTAAGCTAAAGGTTTTTTAGGGGGAATTTTGTTGAAAAGAGAACATGGTAAGAAAGTTTCAGATAAAAAAACTGTTATATTAAAGAAGTATAAAGATGATGTAATAGGTGTGATGTTTATTGCACTTAGTGTTATATTGGTAGTGGGGCTTTTAAATATAGGGAAAACTGGAAAGTTTGGTTTATTAGTAGAGAGGATATTTGTGGGCTTTTTTGGTACTATGACTATTGCTGTGCCAATATTTTTAGTGTTGTGTGGTATTTATTATATTACAAAGAAAGGACAAGTTATCAAAAAATCAAAATTAATTAATACAATAGTCCTAATTGTATTGATGTCGGCAATAATAAGTATTAGTGATTTTAGCAGAAATGATTATATGAATATGAGCATATGGAAATTCTTAGTGAATTTGTTTAAGAATGAGTTTTGGGGAGATAATAGATTAATTTGTGGTGGCTTTATAGGTAATTTAATAAGTTATCCATTGGTACTTACATTTGGCGAAACAGGTACAATAATAATATTTATAGCACTTTCTATAATATGTTTAGTCATACTAACCAATGTTTCTGTGTCGCATGCATTTAGTGTATTTATGAATATAATTAAAAATATTTTTTCTGTATTTAAGAAATTATTTAAGAAGAAGGAGAAAGTACAAACTGGCGATAATCAATTTGGCAAGATAATAAGTTTAAATCGAAATGGTATAATTGGACAGAATAAAAATAGCGTAGAAAAAGGTGATATAGAATTTAAGGGCAAGTTTTTTGAACAGGATAAAGACGAAAAAGAGAATAAAGATGAATATAAAAAAGAAAATAAAAAAGAGGATGAAATAGAAGAAATAAAAATAGACACAAATGATAAAGAAGATTTGTTGTATACATATCCTAATTTAAATCTTTTAACAGAAAAAAGTGTGTCTAATGTAAAAGTAAAAGATTTAAAAGAGGCTGCGTTAGATGGGGCTAGAAAATTAGAGAACACTTTAAAAAGTTTTGGAGTAGTTGCTAAGGTTATAAATATATCAAAGGGGCCAGCTATTACGAGATATGAATTACAGCCCAATGTTGGTGTTAAAGTAAGTAAAATAGTGAACTTATCAGATGATATAGCACTAAATTTAGCCACAACAGGAATAAGAATAGAAGCTCCTATTCCAGGGAAAGCAGCAATTGGTATAGAGGTTCCAAATAAAGAAAGTGTACCTGTTTTAATAAGGGAAGTATTAGATTCAGAAGAATTTAGAAAAGAGAAATCTAAGGTATCCTTTGCATTAGGTAAAGATGTATCTGGTGAAAATGTTATAGCGGATATAGCAAAAATGCCGCATGTTTTAATTGCAGGTGCGACAGGCTCAGGAAAGAGTGTTTGTATAAATTCTATAATAATAAGTTTGCTTTATAAATCATCGCCATATGATGTTCGTCTTTTGATGATAGATCCAAAAGTTGTAGAGCTTGGTATATACAATGGGATACCACATCTGTTAATACCAGTAGTTACTGATGCAAAAAAAGCAGCAGGGGCGTTAAATTGGGCAGTTAGTGAAATGATAAAACGGTATAAGATGTTTGCAGAAAAAGGGGTTCGTGATATAAATGGATATAATTCAAATTTAGATACTGGAAAGAACGAAAAGAAATTGCCACAGATAGTTATAATAATAGACGAGTTATCTGATTTAATGATGGTGTCACCACATGAGGTAGAGGATTCAATATGTAGATTAGCACAGATGGCGAGAGCTGCAGGTATGCACTTGGTTATTGCAACACAAAGACCATCAGTGGATGTAATTACTGGAGTTATAAAAGCTAATATACCATCTAGGATAGCATTTTCTGTGTCATCACAGGTTGATTCTAGAACCATAATAGATATGGCTGGAGCAGAAAGATTGTTAGGTAAGGGGGATATGTTGTATTTTCCTGTAGGTGAACCGAAACCAATAAGAGTTAAAGGAGTTTTTGTGGCAGATAAAGAAGTTGAGAGAGTTGTAGAGTTCATAAAAAAGACTGGTGAATCAGAGTATGATGATAGTATTATAGACATTATAAATAAATCAAATGAAGTAAAGAGTGATAGGAATGATGATAATGATGAGCTTTTAGAGCCAGCTATTGAACTGGTTGTTGGTATGGGACAAGCATCAACATCATTAATACAGAGAAAATTTAAAGTAGGGTATGCAAGAGCTGCAAGAATAATAGATGAATTAGAAGAAAAAGGTGTTATTGGTGAGTACGAAGGAAGTAAGCCAAGGCAAGTAAAGTGGACAAAAGAGATATTAGCAGAGTATATGATGGCGAAAAGTGATAGAAAAGGTTAAGAGGAGAGAATTTTTATGGCAATTATTATTGACGGAAAAAGGGTATCTAGTGAGATAAAAGAAAAGTTAAAAGATGAAGTTGAGAGATTAAATAAAGAAGGCAAACAAGTTGGGCTATCAGTAATTTTGGTGGGAGATGATAGTGCGTCTAAGGTTTATGTATCCCGAAAAAATAAAACTTGTAAGAGTTTAGGTATTAATTCATATGAGTATGTTTTACCAGAAGATACAAAAGAGCAAGATTTGTTGGAGTTAATAGATAAATTAAATGAAGATGACAAAGTAGATGGGATATTAGTGCAGCTACCATTACCAAAACATATAGATGAAAAAAAGGTTTTATCTAGGGTTTATCCATCAAAAGATGTAGATTGTTTTCATCCAGAGAATGTTGGTAAAATAGTAAGAGGAGATGGGAAAATACTACCTTGTACGCCAGCTGGAATTATAACATTATTGAAAGAGTATAATATATCAATACAAGGAAAAGAATGTGTGGTTATTGGAAGAAGTAATATAGTGGGGAAGCCAGTGTCGTTATTGCTTTTAAATGAGAATGGCACAGTCACTATTTGTCATTCTAAGACAAAGGATTTAATGGACTTAACAAGAAAAGCAGACATACTAATAGTAGCGGTAGGGAAGCCTAATATAATTACAGGAGATTATATAAAGAAAGGTGCAGTGGTTATAGATGTTGGTGTAAATAGGCTAGATAATGGAAAGTTGTGTGGGGATGTTAATTATGAAGAGGTTTCTAAAAAAGCAAGCTTTATAACACCAGTGCCAGGTGGAGTTGGACCTATGACTATAGCTAT
>JBGUYI010000094.1:0-13041 GCA_045118635.1 Acetivibrionales bacterium | reverse complement strand
GCATGAGTAAGTGCAAAAGGAAGCCCCCACCTCCACACCGAGAATTTTATGACAAAAATTTGAGGTGTAGGTGGGGGAGGATGTCACTCTACCGTATACGACGCATTTCTGTCTTTTTAACATCTTTATTATATATTGTTTCAAACTCATCCTTAATAGATATTGTTTCAAACCCTAGCTCACTACATTGCTTTTCAAATAAACTTGCTTCTTTTTGATTTCCATAATCACGTTTCTCATCATCTGAAAGAAGCATATAAACCTTGCCTCCATGCTGTAATACGTACTGCGCCATAGAAAAATCTCCTGTACTATTTCCAAATGCCATTATAGGAACAGCTCCTATTTCATCTATAATACTAATCACTTTATTCATTTTTAAATTTCTAAATGTTACATCTTTTCCTTCTATTAATACTTTATCATCTTTGGTATATGTATATTCCTCTCCTATAACATTTCCTTGTTCTGTTGCAGCCAATGAAAAAGTACTACCAATTACACGATATGGCGGAATCCATTTATCTAATGTCCCTTCTGTAACTTCCCTTACCAGATCACATTCCGACCCGCTACTTATAAAAATTGTAAACTCATTGTCTGAAAGATATTTAATCAAAGAAATCATAGGCAAATAAAACCCATCTTTATATGTCATATTATCAAAACCTGTAACTTGAAATGTCATAAACTCATGCACATATTCTCTATATTCTTCTACTGTAAATCCTTCAAATGATTCTGCCGCTATTTGTTCAACTGTTTTTGTTGACTCTGGCCAGGGTTGATTGTCAAAATATACCATTTCTAAGGCTTTTGCATATTCCTTTTGTTCTTCTGTAGCTTGATAATTTTTATCATACAACAATCTATAAATCAACATGCTTTGATCAAAATATGTTGGAAAATGTTCACCATAAAGTGTCCCATCAAAATCAAATACAACTATTCTCTGTTCTACTGGTATGTACTCTATAGAATTCTTATCTGTAACAGATTTAACAAAGGCTATAATAGATTTCATAGCTTTAGAATCCTTGACCCAATTAGGAACTATTTCTTCTTTATCTGCATCTTCTTCCTTTGTTATAATTTGTACATTTTCTGTATTATATGTTTTTTTATCAATAACATCATTAACAAAAACAAAACAAACTAACGTCAAAATTACAGTTAACGACAATATTATAGCCTTTATTGATTTTTTCATGACCATACCCCCCTAACAAAAAAAATCTACTTGCTATTTATATCGTCGCATTTTGGTTATTGCTTTAGTTACAAATCGTTTTTTTGTAAATAAAAAAGCGAATAGCTATATTAACTATTCACCTATTTTAGTGCATCTTTTGCTAATTTATCTGCCATATCATTATACTTGTCATTCGAATGTGCCTTAACTTTTATAAAATTTATCTTCAACTTCTTTTTTATTTTATCATAATACTCTTTATACTGAATAGTACCTTTTTTATTAGTCTTCCACTCGCCAATCGCCCAACTTTCAATACCTTTGTAATCATAATATATATCAATTTCTGGAATTTTATTTTCAACACAAAACGCCATAGCCTTCTTAGCACCTTCTATTTCTCCTGCAACATTTCTCATACTAGAGAGCTCAAGATCACTAAACTTTTGGCTAAAATAATATTCTTTTGACTTATAAAAAATAACAGCACCATAAGAAAACTCGCCACTTGATAAATTATAACTTCCATCAACATATGCTACAGCTTTATGATTATAATCATCAACTACTATTGACTCATTATCTTTTTTCTCCAAAAACTCTTTTGCTTGTTTCATTGTTAAAAAACTTTTATATACAGCCCCACTATAGCCAATAACTTGTTTACTGCACTCATCCCATGTATTATATATACCTGGATTCTTGCCTACTTTCACTGCATAAAACTTAACCATAAATTAAAAACTCTCCCCCCTCATCACGGTTAATTATATCTATTTTTTTCATATTTTACAACATTGTTGGTTCATTTTCTTTACCATATGTCCTATTAATCATCATTTGTTCTAATTTATCTAATCTTTTTATTTCATTACATATAACCATTATTTCTTTATCTGCCTTCTTTATTTCTTCAATTATTTCTTTCGTTTTTCTTTCTAGATTTTTTACTTTTTTATTAATCTCATCTTTTTGCATACCTTCAATTACTTCATTTGTTTTTTCCATATTTTTGTTTAATTCTGTTATTTCCCTTGTTTTTCTAAATTTATTTAATTTCTCTATTTCTTTTAATTTTTCTGATTCAACTTCTTTATATTCTTTTAAATATTCTAAAGCTGTCTTATTAAAATAATCTTTATCTTCTAATCCTATATCTTTTTGTATTAAATACTCTGTTAATTGTAAAAACTTTTCTTTCTCATTTATTGAAACTTTTTTCATATTTTTTATTGCACACATAAGTAACGATTTCCCAGAGTAATCTTTTATATTTATATCAATATTAGCTTGTTCGATAAATAATTTTAATATTTCTAAATTGCCACTATCAACTGCATAATGTACCGCTTCATTTCCAAAATTATCTTTCACATGTAAATCTATATCCAAAGCACCTAACAGCCTTTTTACTTCATCATAATTTTGTTGTTGTACCATTTTAATTAATAAATTCTTATTAATAATACTTTGTTGATTATCTTCATTTATTTTTTTATATTTTGGTTCGTTTTTTCTATTAATTACACCACTTTTGTTTTTATTTAAATATTGTTCTATAATTTTATACTTGTATCTGTAATACGAAATTTCTCCTATATTAAATTTTATATCTTCTATACTAAATAATAAATTTATTATATTCTCACTTAAATTAGATTCTAGAGCATATATCAATGCTGTCTTACCTTCGGTATCTTTCTCATTTATGTCTATATCTTTTTCGCTAAGTAGCATTTTTATTATATCTTCATTACAATGAGTCTTAAAAGCATACATTAATACTGTCTTTCCATTTGCATCTTTCTCATTTATGTCTATATCTTTTTCGCTAAGTAATAATTTTATTATATCTTCATTACAATGAGTCTCAAAAGCATACATTAATGCTGTCTTACCTTCGTTATCTTTTGCATTTATGTCTATATCTTTTTCGCTAAGTAGCATTTTTATTATATCTTCATTACAATGAGTCTCAAAAGCATACATTAATGCTGTCTTACCTTCAGCATCTTTTGCATTTATGTCTATATCTTTTTTGCTAAGTAACATTTTTATTATATTATCGCTTGAATAATCTTCAATAGCATGTATTAGTATTGTCTTTCCATTAGCATCTTTCTCATTTATATTTATAACCTGCAAGTTAAGTAAAAATTTTAACATATCTTTGCTTTTATTTCTGACACAATACATTAGTTGATTTATTCCACCTATATTTTCTGTACCTTTTAATCTGATTAATACTTTCGCCATAGCTACATTATTTGTACAGCAGATATAATCTATTGCTTTTCGCCCAAATTTATCAACATAATCTAAACTAGCTCCATTACCAACCAATTCTTCTTTTATAGTTTGATATATAATTTTATATTCATTTAGTTTCTTTATTTTACTTTCATTAACAGTTTCATTAAGTTTATTTTTTTTACTTTTCGCCTTTTGACTTGACTGCAATTTCTCATATTTTCTTAATATAGCATTCACTTCTAATTCTTTTTTACACACGCCAAAAAGTGCAGATTCCCCTTTTGTATTAATTGTTTTTACATCCGCTCCTTTTTTTATCAATAACTCCACTATTTCTAAATTTCCAGATATCGCTGCTACCATTATGGGAGTTTTTCCTGTAATATCTGCTAAATTTATTACATCAGGATTCTTATTTAGCATAATATTTATCATTTCTATATCTTTATTTAAAATAGCACACGTTAATAAATTAGAATTATCATATATATTAAACTCTGCACCTAAATTATACAAATATGAGAATATATTTTTTTTATCTAATAGAACTGACATATCTATTAATTTAGAAAATAAAGTTTTTCTTTCTTGTACGAATTTTTTTGTAATACTTTTTATCATTCCATTATTAAATACATCAAACTTATTATAGATAGGTAATATCTCACTACTAAAGAACTCAAATGTGTCAACATTAATCTTAAAAGTTTCTCTTAGTAATCCAAATATCACGGCTTCATCCTTTAAAAATATTTCTTTCATAATTAAACGTATAATCTTCTTATTACTTAAATCTTCTTTTTCGTAATCAATATTAAGTTTCTTTGCTTTTTCTAGCACTCTTGTTATTATTTCTACATCTTTTGTATTTGCTAATACACTAAAAATTATTTTAACATTTTCCTTATGTCCTTTGTGCCCTAGCAACATTTCTAATAATTCTATATCTTCTCCATCTAAAATTATTTCTATTGCAGATTTACCTAATCTACTCTTTTTTTCTAAATCTGCTCCTTTTTGAATTAAATATCTAGTCAACCTCTTTCTCTTATTTTTACACGCTATCTGCAATAATGTATAATCTCCAATTTTAGCATCAACACTAAGACCTAATTTAAATAAGAATCCTAGCATTATTCTAGGCGTAAACATTAAACATATAATAAAAATTTTAGTAATTATTCTTTTTGAAATTTTTTGCGAATAATCTTTCAACCAACCCATTCTATCACTCCTCTTTTAGAAAACTTATTAAGAGAGAAGTATTAACATCACAATATACATCTAATCAAAAAAGCAACTATCCCCTATAAACTCTCTTAATATCGAATCCTTAGGTATATCTTTTGTAGGTGCTTTTAAAAAATATGACAAAAAACCAAGTAATCTTTTAGCTTCTATATATTGAGGACATTTCTCATCTATGCTCTCTAATAACTCTGTTGCATACCCTTTTAACACAAAAATTTCATATATCAAAGCTGAGTTAAATATAACATCAGCATTTTTTTGAAACGGAAATATATTTTTTTCCTCTCCTTTCCTTACTAAATGCCATCTCTCTATAGTTTCACAAACGTCAATTCCTCTAAATTGATTATCTCTAACAATTCTCCTAAGTAATCTATTATCTGTTGTGTATATTCTATTATGCTCATCTAAATTAAGAGATGTTAGTGCACTTATATATATTTTAAATTTATCTTTTTTATCTATAGCACTTGTTAACCTGTCATTTAGACCATGTATACCCTCTATAACTATAACACTATTTTTCTCTAATTTTAACCTATTCCTTTTTTCTTTTCTCTTTCCTGTTTTGAAATCAAATTCAGGTATATAAACCTCTTCTCCATTAATTAATTCTAATAAATTTTTATTAAATAACTCTATATCCAATGCTTCTATACTTTCGTAATCTAAGTTTCCATCTTCATCTTTTGGTGTATCAACTCTATTCAAAAAATAATCGTCTAACCCAATAGTTACAGGCTTCTTTTTATTTACTTTTAATTGAACTGCTAACCTTTTTGAAAAAGTTGTCTTACCTGATGACGATGGCCCTGCTATTAAAACAATTCTTTTATTACTATCACAAATCATATCAGCTATATTAGCTATTTTTTTCTCTTGTAAAGCCTCTGCCACCCTTATGTAATCTCCAAGCTTATCCTCATGTATAATCTTATTTATTGTACCCACATTCTCTATCCCTAATATATTATTCCATTCTTTAAATTCAACAAATACGTCAAAAATACTTTTTTGATCTACAAATTCCGGAATCTTTAAAGGTGATTTCACTGTAGGACATCTTAAAATTAACCCTCTACCATAAAATACTAACTCAAAATTATCCAAATATCCCGTACTTGGAACCATATATCCATAAAAATAATTTTTTAACCCATCACATTCATAAAGTGTTATATATTCCCTATCTGTATATTTTATAAGATTATATTTATTAAGTAATCCATTTTCTTTATAAAACTCTCTACCTTTTTCTATGTTTAAAACACTTTTTTTAAATGGAATGTTTTCCTTCACTAATTCTTTCATCCTATTTTGTATCTTTTGTATAACTTCTTCATTTATTTCTTTTATCCTAACAAGTTCACAATATGTACCTTCGCTTATTGAATTTTTTATACATACATCTCCATTTTTATATAAATCTTTTACAGCTTTTATTAACAAAAAAACCAGGCTTCTAGTATATATCCTAAATCCATCTATATCTTCTAATCCTATAAATTTTATACTAGCATCATGATCTACTTTATATGTTAGCTCCCTTATCTCATTGCCTTCTTTTGCTGCAACTATCCTAAAAGACTTCCCTATATTAAGCTTTTCACAAACATCACACAACACTATATCATCAGGAAATTTGTACGTTTTTATATCTCCATTTAATTCTAAACTTAAATTTATTTTTGCCATAAAATTCTCTCCTAACAAAATAATTTTTGTATTATTTTTTCTCTATGCCATTATTATTAACATTATCATAATCATATTCCGGCAAAACTTTTTCAGCTATTGTCTTTTCTTTCTCTATATCAACATTCGTCTTTTCCTCAGAAACAGAAAACTTACCTTTAACATCAACATTTTTATAATCCTCACGCTCATATAAATAAACACCTCTTAATGTTTTTTCTATTTCTTCATAAATTTCTATATTTTTCAGTTTACTAAGAACCTCTTCATACTTTACCCTATTTCCTAATACATCACAAATTTCTTTATATCTTTCTGCACTACTTTTCAAATCATCTAAATTTTCAATACTTATATTTTCATCATTTAAATTACCTTCTTCAATTTTTCTTATTAACTTGTCTAATTTTTTTAATTCATATTCATATTTCCTTTTTTCTTCTCGCATTTCAGTTAATGCTAAAATACTATCTTTGCCTTTATTTTGTATTTCTTTTAAAATTTCACTATACTTTTTATCCATTTCAGAAATATTTTTGTTTTTATACTCAAACACCATTTCCGGCACTGTCTTGTTATCCTTATTCTTCACATTCTTATTAGCTTTGTGATTTATTAATAAATCTACAATGTCAACATAACCATTCCTTATTGCTCTTACTAAAACTGTTTCACCATTTTTATCCTTTATTTCAGTATCTGCACCATTATTTGCATTAAGAAGCAAGTCAACTATATCGCTATTATTTCTATCAGTTGCTATCATCAACAATGTTTCACCATTATCATCCTTTATATTTAAATTAACTCCTTCTTGTATAAGCTTTGCTACTTCTCCAAATCTTTGTTGTTTAACAAAATTTATCAATTTGTTTTCATTATCTTTCTTTTTATTTTTTATGCTAACCCCTAAAAACTCTAATACTTTTTTTGAAAATTCTAGTGTTCTATAAAAAAAACCTTCCTTGAATGAAATCAAATTTAATCACTCCTTATATTTTTCACATAATATCCATATCGTCATTTTTGTCTAATTCCTATATATTTCATTCATATTAATATTCCAATCTATTACTATTTTGTATCAGGTTTTTGTGATATTTATTCATAGGCTTACTTTACTAATATCCGCAATCACTTGAATCTCTTTTATAATAGTCATTTTAACATTCATCACCGCCTAAAATTTTTAAATAAAAACTCGTATGCGTTCAATGCACAAGTGCTATACTTTCCTATCAATTTTATAATCACTCCTATCATTGTAACACATTTTTAAACTATTTGTATATTTTTTTCATAATTAGATTGTCGACCTAACAAGAGAAGATATGTTTTGATATGCCAAATCACAAAAAAATTTTGCCCATACCTTGAAATATAACAAGATATGGGCTACATATATTAATCTTCTGGATAATTTTCTCTTTCTGTATAATGAGTATGCAACAATTCATGTGCTTTATGACTTCCAGGTTTTCCTAAAAATTCTTCATATATCTTTTGTACAACTTTATTTTCATGAGATTTTCTGAAAGTTGATATCTTATCCTCTTGATATAATGCCTTTGCCCTCTCTTTTCTTAAATCTGTAAAGCTCCTAACTGATGATGGTTGGATAGGCTGTCCTCCACCATTTACACATCCTCCAGGACATGCCATAATTTCTATAAAATCATAGTCTGCTTCTTTTGCCTTAACTTTTTCTAGTACTTTTCTCGCATTACCCAATCCATGTGCAACAGCAGCTTTTATTACTCTATCACCAATTTTTACATTTGCTTCTTTTATTCCATCAACACCTCTTACTGCATTATATTCTATATCTTGTTTGTTTTCACCAGATAATATATCTGCAACTGTCCTTAATGCTGCCTCCATAACTCCTCCAGTTGCACCAAATATAACGCCTGCACCTGATGCCTCTCCCATAGGATTGTCAAATTGTTCTTCCTCTATATTTCTAAAATCTATCCTTGCTTCCTTTATCATTTGGGCAAGTTCTCTTGTTGTTAATACAACATCTACATCTTTTAGTCCATTCTCTCCCATTTCTGGTCTTGCTGCTTCGTATTTTTTAGCTGTACATGGCATTATTGACACAACAAATATCTTCTCTGGCGCTATTCCTATCTTTTCTGCATAATAAGATTTTAAAAGTGCACCAAACATAGTATGTGGTGATTTACATGTTGATAAATTATCTAAAAATTCTGGATAATTATGCTCACAGAATTTTATCCATCCAGGACTACACGATGTTATCATAGGTAACTTCCCACCATTTTTGATTCTTTCTATTAACTCTGTTCCTTCTTCCATTATTGTAATATCAGCACCTGTATCTGTGTCGAATACTTTATCAAATCCTAATCTTTTCAACGCAGCCACCATTTTTCCTGTAACCCTTGTTCCTATAGGATAACCAAAAGCCTCTCCAAGCCCTGCTCTTACCGCTGGTGCTGTTTGTGTAATAACATAAGTCTCATCATCAGATATAGCATCCCATACCTTTTCTATATCATTTTTCTCTCTTAATGCACCAACTGGACAAACTGTTATGCATTGACCACACATTGTACATGGTACTTCATTTAATGATTTGTCATATGCACATGATACTACAGCTTTTATTCCTCTTTCATTAGTATCTATAACTCCAACTGTTTGAATATTTTTGCACACACTAACACATCTTTTACATAGTATACACTTATTAGGGTCTCTTACTATTGATGGAGAAAAATCATCTATTGTTTTTTTCTCTTTTTTCCCTTCAAACCTTATATCATCTATATTTAAATCTTTAGCTAATTTTTGAAGTTCACAATTTTCACTTCTAGAACAAGTTAAACATTTTCTATCATGATCTGACAATATAAGTTCTAATGTAACTTTTCTTGCCTCTCTTACTTTTTTAGAATTAGTTTTTATCTTCATTCCTTCTCCTACTGGAGATACACAAGCAGCTTGCAAACTTCTTGCTCCTTCTATTTCTACAAGGCACATTCTACATGCACCTATTTCATTTATATCCTTTAAAAAACACAATGTTGGTATTTCTATGTTTGCCTGTCTTGCTGCCTCTAATATAGTATAATTCTTAGGAACACTAATATCTTTAGAATCTATTGTAATATTAACCATTTCCATTTTTTTAACACTCCTTTCATTAAGCCTTTATTATAGCCTTAAACGGACATTTTTCAATACATGCACCACATTTAATACATTTTTTAGAATCTATATTATATCCTTCTTCTCTACTTCCCGATATTGCACTAACCGGACAATTCCTAGCACATAAACCACATTTTTTGCATAATTCTTGTTTTATAACAAAGCTAAGCATTGCTTTACAAACCCCTGCTCTACATTTCTTATTTCTTACATGCTCTTCATACTCATTTCTAAAATATCTTAATGTACTAAGAACTGGATTAGGCGCAGTTTGTCCTAGCCCACAAAGTGCAGCAGATTTTATTCCATGAGCCAATGACTCCAACTTTTCTATATCTTCTTCTTCACCTTTTCCGCTTGTTATTTTTTCTAATAACTCAAGCATTCTTTTTGTTCCTATTCTACATGGCGGACATTTTCCACACGATTCATCTACTGTAAACTCTAAAAAGAATTTTGCAATATCAACCATACACGTATCTTCGTCCATTACTATAAGTCCACCTGAACCCATCATTGAACCTAATTTTATTAAATTATCATAATCTATTTCTGTATCTATTAACTCTGCAGGTATACATCCCCCTGATGGACCCCCTGTTTGTGCTGCTTTAAACTTCTTACCGTTTGGTATTCCACCACCAATTTCATATATAACATCTCTTAGCTTTGTACCCATTGGCACTTCTACTAACCCAGTATGATTTATTTTACCACCTATGGCAAACACCTTTGTACCATTGCTCTTTTCTGTACCCATATTAGAAAACCATTCTGGACCTTTTAATATTATAACAGGTATATTAGCATATGTTTCAACATTATTTAGTATTGTTGGTTTTTGCCATAATCCTTTTACTGCTGGGAATGGAGGTCTTGGTCTTGGTTCTCCTCTATGACCTTCAATAGATGTCATAAGTGCTGTTTCTTCTCCACACACAAATGCTCCCGCACCAAGTCTTATTTCTATATCAAAATCAAACCCTGTACCGAATATATCTTTTCCTAAAAGTCCATATTCTCTCGCTTGATTTATAGCTATTGTAAGTCTTTGCACTGCAATAGGATATTCCGCTCTTACGTACACATAACCTTGGTTAGATCCAATAGCATAACCAGCTATTGCCATCGCCTCAATTACTGAATGAGGATCTCCTTCTAATATACTTCTATCCATAAACGCCCCTGGATCTCCTTCATCAGCGTTACAACAAACATATTTTATGCCCTTTGGCTGTTTTGCGGCAAAATCCCACTTTAATCCTGTTGGGAAACCTCCGCCACCTCTTCCTCTTAATCCTGATTTTTTCATAATCTCTATTACATCGGTAGGTGTCATCTCAGTTAAAACTTTTCCTAATGCAAAATATCCATCTAACGCTATATACTCTTCTATATTTTCTGGATTTATTGCTCCACAATTTCTAAGGGCAACTCTTATCTGTTTATTAAAAAATCCCTCTTTATCTAATGCTTTTGTTATATCCTGAGCATCTTTATCTCCAGCTAATAACCTCTTTACCAATCTACCTTTAACTAAATGTTCAGATACTATTTCATTAACATCATCAGGCGATACTCTTGTATACATAGCACCTTCTGGGTAAACAACCACTATAGGACCTTGTGCGCATAAACCAAAACAACCTGTTCTTACAACATTTACTTCTTTATCTATATCATTTTCTTTCAAACACTCATTAAATTTTTCTATTATTTTTCCTGAATTTGAAGATGTACAACCTGTACCACCACAAACTAGAACATGACTTCTTACTATATCCATAATGTCCTCCTTTAATACACCTTAAGTTTTTATATTAGTAAGTCCTTACAAATATTTCCTTTCAATATATGCTCTTCTATTATCTTATCTACCTTATCTTGCGTTACATTAGCATAAACTGAAACACTATCATCTTTATTTATTATTTTTACAACTGGTTCCTTATCACACATTCCTTGACAATTAGTCATCATAACAACTGCATCCATAATTCCTTTTTGATGTAATTTTTCAACAAATGAATCCATAATATTTTTTGCACCTGCTTTTATACCACAGTCATCCATTGCAACCATTATCTTTGTTAAATGCTTGCCTTTTCTTAAAATCATATCTTTCAAGGCTCGTTCTTTTATATTTTTTAACTCTTCTAATGATTTCATATTAACACTCCTTAACTTTTTCTTTATACTTTGCTAATATCTTCTTAACATCATCTTTTGTCAATCTACCAAAAACCTCATCATTTACTGTAACAACAGGCGCCAATCCACACGCTCCTATACATCTACAAGCATCTAATGAAAATTCTCCGTCCTCTGTACATTGGCCAACGTCTATACCTAATTCCTTTTTAAACTCATCCAATATTAAGCCAGAACCTTTTACATAACAAGCAGTTCCTATACATACTTGAATCTTATATTTACCTTTTGGATTTAATGAAAACTGAGTATAAAAAGTAATTACACCATAAATTTCTGCTATGGGAATATTTAATCCAGCAGATATAATTTTTTGAACAGACAATGGAAGATATCCATATATCTCTTGTGCCTCATGAAGCACCGGTATTAGAGCTCCTTTTGTATTTTTATATTTTTCGATTACAGCAATTAATTTTTTTTGCTTATCACTTTGTCCATTAGAAGACCCACACTTACAATTACCAGAACACATAAACCAAAACCTCCCTAATAAATGTCATAATTTTTTCCCTTCCCGTTTTTTTATTCATAAAAGTGGAAACCTAGAATCTTTCACATTAAAAAAATTGTAAATACTATCTACAACATATGCTAAATATAAAAAAAATAATAAAGATAACCCCCATAGCAGCATCTGTCTACCGTTATCTTCAATATAATTTATATCATTTTTGAAAGAACTTTCCGCAAAGTATTATATCAGATTGCTTAACTTATTTCAACATTTTTTTAGTAAAAATACTATTTTTGAAAAAAATGTAAAAAAGCTTATCTAAATCTAATCTAGATAAGCCTCTAAAAATCTCTAATTTTATCCTAAATTTTGTTCTTGTGTTTTATTAATTGTGCTCTTAGCTGTTTTCTCTCTTAGCAAAGATATATCTATTTTATTTTTTTCTTTAGCACCTGTTAAGATTTTTACTATATTATCATATCCTCTTGCTGCTGCAATATCTGACGCCGTAAATCCATAACTATTTTTTACTTCTACATTTACTCCTTTGTTAACTAATATTTTTACTATATCTTGGTTTCCTCTCCAACATGCTTCCATTAGCAATGTAATTCCTTCTTTATTTTGTAATTCTAGGTTAGCTCCCTTTTTAACTAACATTTTTACTATATCAATATTATCTCTTCGGCATGCAATTAGTAGCGGTGTGTCTCCATTTTTATCTACTGTATTTAAATTAGCTCCCTTTTCAATTAAAAGTTCTACTATTTCCTTATGGTTTTGCCAACTTGCTTCTTTTAGT
>JBGUYI010000093.1:0-14424 GCA_045118635.1 Acetivibrionales bacterium | reverse complement strand
GTCGGAGCTTGAACTCTCGTCTTCATTGTAAATATGTACCCACCGCCTACGCTTTTTCAAGCTTAGAGGCGGGGGACATCTCTGTACTTACATTATATGGAAAGTATCATTATTTGACAAAATAAATAGTATAATATATAATGGTGATGCAAAGAATTTTGTTTTGTTTTGGAAGAGATGTATTTTTAATTTTAGAGGGAAATGTTGTGCGTAGTTTTTGTTTGTCAGTGCTTATGTGATAGTTTGTACTAGAAGGAAGAGAAGTCTACCTTATTGGAATCATCCTAATCTGTTCTAGAGGATGTGTACGAATTTTTATTATTGTAAAAAGTTAGCATAAATTCGGCGCACGAGGCTCGCAGATAAGTTTTTACTTAAGAGTTTGGCATCTTTGGAAGTTTCTCCCCAAAATTTATTCCTAAACAACAATAAGAATTATTTGTTTAAGACTGGAAGATTCAATACTTGAGCTTAGAGTGTTGTTTTTTGTCAAAAACACTAATTAATATTTTTGTGGGGGTTTTTTTATGTACAAGATAGGTGACAGAATAGTTTATCCAATGCATGGAGCAGGAGTAATTGAGGCAATAGAAGAGAGAGAAATATTAGGTTTGGTTCAAAAGTATTATGTTTTAAAGATACCTGTTGGTGATATGAAAGTGATGATACCAATTTCTAATATGAAAAACGTAGGGATAAGAGATGTGATAAACAGTTCAATTGCAGAAGAGGTGCTTTTGGTATTTAAGGAAGATGTAGAAGAAAAGAAAGAGAGCAACTGGAACAAAAGATATCGTGACAACATGGATAAATTAAAAACAGGAGATATATTTAAGGTTGCAGAGGTTGTTCATACATTAATGATACGAGAAAGAGATAAAGGATTATCTACTGGAGAAAAGAAAATGCTTGGCAATGCAAAACAAATTTTAGTTAGTGAATTAGTATTAGCAAGAGGGGTAGAAGAAGCTAATATAGAAAATATAATGAATGAATACATATATAATAACAAAGCAAAGGCGCAATAATATGAATATTAGGAGTAGTGTTGTAGTTTTAGCGGCTGGCAAAGGTAGCAGGATGGGTAATAAGAAAAAGCAGTTTATGTTGCTTGGAGATAAGCCCATAGTGAATTATTCTTTGGAATTTTTTGAAAGCTGTAGTTTTATAGATGAGATAATATTGGTGGTAGCAAAAGAGGATATAGAATATTGTAGAAATAATATACATAAAGTATCAAAGATTGTTAGTGGAGGTAGGACAAGGCAAGAATCTGTGTATAATGGGTTACAGTGTGTAAATAAGAATACAGATGTAGTTATTGTACACGATGCTGCCAGACCGTTTGTCAGTTTATTAGATTTAGAAAAATTGATTGGTTTTGCTAATGAGTATGGTTCTTCCACATTTGGGGTTTTGGTTAAAGATACTATAAAATTAAAAAATGATAATATGGAAGTTTTAGAAACATTAGATAGAGATAAATTAGTAGCAATTCAGACACCGCAAGCATTTGGTTATAATAAAATATTAAAAGCACATGAAATAGCAAAAGAGTCGGGGTATTGTGGTACTGATGATACGGTATTAATGGAAAAATGTAAAATAGTCACAAAGATTGTTGAAGGTAGTTATTATAATATAAAGATAACTACTAAAGAGGATTTAGTGTTTGCGGATGCAATAAAAAGGAGCATGGATAATTTTTAGGTTGGAGTAGCTTATGGATAAAATTGAATTATTGTCGCCAGTTGGGAATATGGAGTCTTTTTATGCTGCAATACAAAATGGAGCAGATGCTTTATATTTAGGCGGAAAGTTTTTTAATGCAAGGAGTAGAGCAAATAATTTTAGTGTAGAAGAGATAGAATATATTGTAAGATACGCACATGTAAGAGGGGTAAAGGTTTATGTTACAGTTAATATATTGATATCTGACAAAGAATTAGAAAGAGCAATTGATTTTTTAAATGATTTATATTTAGTAAATGTTGATGGTGTAATAATTCAGGATATAGGTTTAGCGAGTATTGTGAAACAAATATTTCCTAAACTTAATATACATGCTAGTACACAGATGACAGTATATAATTTGCAAGGGATAAAGTTTTTGAAAGATTTAGGTTTTAGTAGGGCGGTTTTAGCGAGAGAAACATCATTAGAAGAGGCTAAAGAAATTATAGATAATAGTGATATAGAGATTGAAATTTTTGGACATGGGGCGTTGTGTATATCATATTCAGGGCAGTGTCTTTTAAGTAGCATGATAGGGAATAGAAGTGGCAATAGAGGCAATTGTGCACAACCTTGTAGGCTACCATATGAATTAGTAGAAAAAACAAATGAAAAAATAAGGAGTATCAAAAGAGGATATCTTATAAGTCCGAAGGATTTGTGTAGTTTAAATGATTTGGCTAAGATTAAGAATAGCAAAATAACATCTCTAAAAATAGAAGGTAGAATGAAGACACCTCAATATGTTGGGATTGTCACAAGAATATATAGAAAGTATATAGATAGTTTTAATTTAGAGGTTTCTTCTTGTGATTTTAAAGAGATAAAACAGATTTTTAACAGAGGTGGTTTTACTAGAGGATATATAGACGGCCATGCACCTTGTAATATGATATCTACTGAGAAACCAAAGAATTGGGGTATTTTTTTAGGGAAGGTTATCTCATGTAAAAAGAATCTTATTAAATTGAAATTAAATGAGCCAATTAGTATAGGTGATGGGATAGAGGTTTGGAATGATGAAGAAAAGAGTCCAAGTGTTATAGTGTCTCAGATAATTTTAGATAATAAGATGGTAAAGACTGCAAGTGTTGGGGATATTGTAGAATTAGGATATATCAAAGGAAAGATAGATAGAGAAAATAAGGTATATAAAACATCTGACAAAAAGCTTAATCAATCAGTTAGAACAGATAAAGATACACTAAAAAGAGTGGGGCTTTGTGCTTTTGTAAAAGTAAAGATGGGTGAGAAATTGTCAATTAAAGTTAGCGATGATGATGGAAATGTTATTTTTAGAGAAGCACAAGTTGTTGGTGAATTAGCTGTCAATAAGCCACTTACTAAAGATAGGGTTGTTTGTCAATTAGGAAAAACTGGGGATAAACCATTCTATTTTAGTAGTATAGATGTGGATATAGATGATAATGTTGTAGTTCCAATTAGTGAGATAAATAATATAAGAAGACTGGTACTAGAAGAATTAGAAGGAGTTAGAGGTAGTAATAAAAATATGCCTTTTGATTATGAAGCTAATAAGAAAAAGGCGTTAGAATATCGAAAAGATTCAAAAAGGCCAGATAAGATAGCATTGTTTTTTTATGAGACTAATTTTGACAAGCCGTTTTGGGAGTTGGATGTTTGTAGAATATATTTGCCGCTTTTTGTTTTAAATTGTGGGTATATAGAAATATTAAATAAATGTAGAGAAAAAAATATTGAGGTGTGTTTGTGGACACCGTCAATAACTAGGAGAAAGTATGATTTATATATTGAAAAAAATGTGGATAAGATAAAAGATTTTGACGGTGTTTTGTGTGGTAATGTTGGTACTATGGAATATCTGCAAGAGTTTGGTGTTAGGGTTTTTTGTGACTATAGTTTCAACGTGTTTAATGGAAGTACAGCGAAATATTTAGAACAAAAAAATGTAGAAATTATAACATTATCTAACGAATTGACACTTAGTCAAATTAATGATTTTACTAAGTTGGAAAAAGCCAAAAAAGAGATTTTAGTTTATGGGAATTTACCAGTTATGACATCAGAATACTGTGTTGTCGGGGATGGAAAATATAAAGATGGAATATGTCCTAATTTTTGTCATGGCAAAGAATATTATTTAAAAGATAGAAAAGAAAAGTTGTTTAAGATAGGTTGTGATCCATATACGCATAGAATGACTATTTTTAATTCTGATATATTATTTTTTGGAGAAAATGTGTTAAAATTAAGGAGTGTTGATAGTATAAGATTAAATATATTAGATGAGGATTGGGATTATGTAAAAGACTTAGTAGAATTGCATAATAATCTACTTAAAGGAGTAATTGACCAATCTAAAATGAAAGAAATAGAAAATAAAGATTATACTAGAGGACATTTGTACAGAGAAGTGTGACACTAAAAGGAGGAATTGGTATGACAAATGTATATGTGAAAGTATTTGATGGAGGAAAACTTCCAGAGTATCAGTCAGAGAATGCAGCAGGTTGTGACGTATATGCAGCGTGTGACATGACAATTTTACCTGGGGAAACAAAAATTGTGCCATTAAATTTTATTATGGCAATGAGTGAAGATATAGAGGCACAGGTAAGACCAAGAAGTGGATTATCGCTAAAAACAGATATAAGGCTTGCAAATTGTGTTGGAACAATTGATAGCGATTATAGAGATAACGTTGGAGTGATAATACAAAATACGTATAATCCAGCAACGTTACCTTTTAAAATAGTAAGTAATGCTAATGTGTTAAATGATTTAAAAGAGAATTATAAGAAGACAACAATTAGGGATTATATGAAGGGGAAAGTAGATATTTTAGATTATGATTCAAAATCATTAGATGAAATTTGTTATATAGATAAAAATGGTAATCCATATGGAACGGTATATATAAAAAAAGGAGAAAGAATTGCACAAATAATATTTAGTAAAGTAAAAAGGGCAAAGTTTATAATACATAATAATCCAGCCGACATAGGAAATAATAGAGGTGGAGGATTTGGACATACAGGGAAGTAAAAAAAGCTCGATACGTTTTTTGTATCGAGCTTTTTTAAATATCTTTATTTTTGTTCTGGAGCACCAACAGGACAAATGTTAGCACAAGCACCACATTCAATACATTGTTCAGGATCAATAACAAATCTTTCATCACCTTGACTTATGCATGATACAGGGCATTCACCTTCACAAGCACCACAACTCACACAATTTTCAGTTATAAAATATGCCATAAAAAATTCCCCCCCTTCAAAAATATAATCTCTAAGGAATATAAAATAGTATTCCTTTATAAGTCGGCGAACACAAAATATATATTAGTTTTTAAATTACTAGAGAAAATTTTCTACAATTTAAAATATAACCTAATCTATTTAAGTTATATTTTTTATACTGTCTGAAAATTACTAAACCAAAAAACTAATATCACACAATATTCAATAATCTACTGAAACTAATTAGATTAATATTTGTCATTCTCTAATTTGTAGAACATTCTACCCCCGTACATTCTACTACAGATTATCTATATATGCAATACTAATTTTTTCAATTACTTTTTTGTAAAATCGTTTATGTCTCCTTAAATTAACTTAAGAGTAATTTGTAAAACTAATATGCATTTTTTCCATCATTTCAGTTAATACAGATTCTGGAGGTATATCATAATTATCTATTTTCGTATTTTGTTTAGGTTTCTCATTTTTATTTTCTGTAACAGCTAAAATAGAATCCTTTGATATATCGTTTTCTTGTTTATTTGTATCACAAGAGGAAACCGAATAAATATCATCATTAAAATCCGAATAAAAACTTGAACCATAACTAAAATCTGAGTAATAATCATCAGGGCTAAAAGATTCTGATTTTGTAAGTTCATTTATATATATTAATTGATTCCATAAAAAATTATCTATTGTGGTAGATAAATTTTTATCTTTTACAAAATTAAATAATTTTTCAACATAATATCTGTACCCATCTAAATCATCTACAGGTTCTTTTAATGTAGCACCATTCTTGATTAACCATTCAATTAGTTTTACTAATCCGTCTCTTTTTTCTATTGAAAGTAATTGATATAAAGCAATATCTAGTAAGGTTTCACCCTTTTCATTTTCTGAATTTATACAATAATCTACATAATCTTCATTTAAAGAGTTCAGAATATCAGTAAACACTTCTACATCATAGTTAGTTTTACATTCCAAAGCCATAGGCAAAATAATATTTTTTTCTGTTTTTTCTAGCTTTGCACCATGTTTAAGTAAAATATCTATATATTTCAAAAACAAGCTTGTTTTTTGATTAAAATTATTTCCAATTGTATCTTCGTCAAAAAAAATATTTAAAGCAATATCAAGAGGTGTTTCCCCCTTTTTATTTCTTGAATTTATGCAAAGCTCAAATAATTTTGTTAAATATGAAGTTTTAAGCAACTTTTCTAACACTTCATCCTGTATAGCTCTATGTAGAAACGTATTTCCATACGTGTCCACTGATATGTTACAGAGGTCTAGGTTAGCTCCATTTTGAGTTAACGCAGATATGTAGCGCGGTTCTCCATTTTGTGGATGAATACTCTTACTATAAGACAATTTTTTTATGATATTGTCATTTACAAAATCACTAGTTTGATTTAATACTTTTTCTTCACTCATTATAATTCCTCCAACATTTCGTTAAACATATGTAATATTTATTTCTAACAAGGATATTTTATCAAATCTGATTAAGATTGTAAACAAAAACTAACGACAATTTAATAACATATTACAAATAATGGAAAAAATGTCGAAATTACATCTTGACAAATCTTAAAATTGTTGATATACTCATCGCAAGTGAGAGGTCGACTAAAATTTAAAACTTAAGTGAAAAGGTTGTGCAATAATGATTAAAAGAAAAGGAAAAATGGTATTGTTGCTTGTTTTTGCTATAGTGTTAATATTAGTTGTAATGAATTTTACAACTGGAGTAAGGGTACCTACATTTGATGCATTTAGAGTTGAGAGATTTTGCATTTATAAGGGAGATAGCAAAGGTGAAAATCTTGAAGTTAAAAAGTGCGTGAAGATAGAAGGCGGAAAAGCTACAGAGGATAAAATCAATTTAGTGGTAGAGGAATTGCAGAAGGATTTTTTAGATATCAAATTAAAAGTAGTTGGTTATGACAATGTATCTGGCAAGAAGATTTTAATACTAGATCTAGAGGATAAAGATGTTTCTGTTGATAATTATTTAGATGCAGGTTCAACAGGAAGTAGAATTAATCTCGGCATATTGGTAAACTCTTTATTACAAAATGGAAAAAGGGTTTCTAATTGGATAGATGGTGTTAAAATTTTAGTGAATGGGGAGGAAGGAATAGAAACTTCACATGTTAGTCTTGAAGAAATTTTTTACAGAGAGAAAGATAAAATTTATTTACAGTAATTTACGTGTGGTTTAGAATTAGCATAACTTATTGTTGACTTTGTTAGATAAGTTAGCTTTTTTGTACTAACTTTCTTTCGATTTCTAAATTTTGGACACTTCATATAAAAACCGTATGAACAAGCGGGGTTAGCCTAAGACTTTGATTTAAAAAATTGAAGGTATAGAGGGAAGTTTGCATTTTGCAAATATGTTCTAATAGTATATGTTTTGCATAATAAAAAGAAAGTGTTTTTAAAGTTGGGAGGAATAAGATAAGATGCAAGATTTAAAAAGTACGATACTAGTACTAATTGGAGTAATTGCGGCCACTTGCGTTATAGCTTTTGCAGTTATATTTATGCTAATAAAGTATGTGTTTAAACAAGATTTAGGAGACAAAAAAATGCAAGAAATAGCTAAGGCTATAAAGGATGGGGCTATGGCATTTTTGAGTAGACAATACAAGACTATTTCTATTATGGCAGTAGTAGTTTCAGTATTGTTAGGTTTTATTACAAGAGGTGATGGCTGGTTTAACTGGTACACATTCATATCTTTTGTTGCAGGAGCTGTTTGCTCAGCTTTATCAGGATTTATAGGTATGTATGTTGCTGTTAGTTCTAATATAAGAGCAGCAGCTGGAGCTAAGCAAAGTCTAAATAAATCGTTAATAGTTTCATTTAGAGGAGGAGCAGTTACAGGTCTTTCAGTTACTACTTTAAGCCTTATAGGTGTAGGTGGTTTGTTTTGTTTATTTGGAGGACTAAAAGGAGAAGTTGAGTCTGTAAAAAATGCTGCATTATTAATATTAGGTTATGGTTTTGGAGCAAGTTTTGTAGCATTATTTGCACAATTAGGAGGAGGAATATATACAAAAGCTGCCGATGTTGGAGCTGATTTGGTTGGTAAAGTTGAAACTGGTATACCAGAGGATGATCCGAGGAATCCTGCAGTTGTAGCAGATTTAGTTGGAGATAATGTAGGAGATTGTGCAGGTAGAGGAGCAGACCTTTTTGAATCTACAGCAGCTGAAAATATAGGAGCTATGGTTTTAGGAATAGCGTTATATCCGGTATTTGGAGTATACGGGATTATGTTTCCTTTGATAGCTAGAGCGGCGGGTATAATAGCCTCTATAGTAGGTATATATTCGATTAAGACAAAAGAAAATGAAGATCCAATGAAGGCATTAAACAGAGGTTATAGTATAACCACAGTTATAGCTGCAATATTTTTGTTTTTTATAACAAAATATATGTTGTCAGGTGTTGGAGAATATTATGGGAAAATTAGATACATAAATTTCTTTGGTTGTGCATTGATAGGATTGATATTAAGTTTTGCATTTGTTTATATAACAGAATATTATACATCAATGTCGTATAGGCCAGTAAAATCTATAGCACGTTCATCAAAAACGGGTGCAGCGACAAATATCATAACAGGTATAGCAGTTGGTATGGAAAGTACAGTTTTGCCGGTAGTATTTATATCCATAGCAATATTCTTGTCATATTATTTAGGACAAACTTCTGGATTAAGAGAATTAGGATTTAATGGTGGATTGTATGGTACAGCGGTAGCGACAATGGGAATGCTTGCAACTTGTTCATATATACTTGCTATGGATACATTTGGACCAATTACTGATAATGCTGGTGGAATTGCAGAAATGTCAGGAGCAGAAGGAGAAGTTAGAAAGAGAACAGATATTTTGGATGCGTGTGGAAATACAACAAAAGCATTAACAAAGGGATATGCTGTAGGAAGTGCAGCTTTAGCGACATTTATATTATTCTCGGCGTATCTAGATAAGGTAAAATTAGCACGTGGTATGAAATTAACCCAATTGTTTACCGTGGATATAGGTAAAGTAGAAGTTTTCTTAGGTGGATTCATAGGTGCGATGATGGTATTTTTGTTTAGTTCGACTGCGATAAGTGCGGTAGGGCGTGCAGCTAGCTATGTTATAGTTGAAGTTAGAAGACAGTTTAAGGAAAAGCCAGGTATCATAGAAGGAACGGAGAAACCGGATTATGGTCAATGTGTTGATATAGTTACAAAAGGTGCATTAAAAGAGATGATATTGCCAGGTGTAATAGTTATATTAACACCTATATTGGTAGGCTTTTTATTAGGAGCAGAGGCTGTGGCAGGATTTTTGATGATATCCACAATTACAGGAATACTTTTGGCATTATTCTTAAATAATAGCGGTGGAGCATGGGATAATGCAAAGAAGTTAATTGAAGTAGGAGATTTTGGAGGAAAGAATTCTAAGACTCACAAATCTGGAGTTGTAGGTGATACAGTAGGAGATCCATTTAAAGATACAGCGGGACCATCAATACATGTTTTAATAAAATTGATTAGTACAGTAACATTATTATTTGCAGTATTATTTGTAAAGTATGCTTTAATAAGATAATAAAATAGAGTGACATAAGAATTTAGATTCGTGAGAAATGCCTTTCATTTGTGTTTTTGCAGGTGAGAGGCATTAATATTAGTGCGTTTAGAGGTACATGTTTCTAAAATGTAAGTACAGATATGGACTTTGCCTCTAAGCTTTTTCGCTGTCAGCAGTGGGTACATAGTTTCAATGAAGACAGGAAATAAATATCCGACTGTTAAAAAAAGTTAATATCTAAATAGGTGACAAATTAGACAAAATAGTATAGAATAATATGAAGAGATACATCGTCTTATTCTATTTATTAAAGGTGGGTCGAATAATATGAGCTTTGTTAATTTAAGAGATGTTGTAGAAAAGTTTTCGCTAGAGGAAATAGAGTGTGGTGATATAATAGATACTATAGATGTAAAAACGGCAGAAATCAACAGACCAGGATTGCAGCTTGTAAAGTATTATGAGCATTTTGACAAAGAGAGAATACAAATAATAGGCAATGTTGAGACTACATATTTAGAAGAGATGTCTAGTGAAAAGAGAAGAGAATGTTTAGATGGATTTTTTAAGTGTGGATTTCCTTGTATAGTTGTTGCGAGAAGTTTAGAAATATTTGATGAAATGAGAGAAGTTTCAAAAAAATATAATATACCGATATTACGGACAAAGGAGAAGACTTCTAGATTTTTAAGTAATATAATAGAATATTTAAATGAGCAATTAGCACCTATAATTACTTTGCATGGTGTATTTATCGAAGTATATGGAGAAGGGATACTTATATTAGGGAAAAGTGGCGTAGGGAAAAGTGAAGCTGCACTAGAGTTAGTTAAAAGAGGGCATAGATTAGTTGCAGATGACATAGTAGAAGTAAAAAAAATATCAGATAAAACTCTAATAGGTACAGCACCTAGTATAATTAGGCATTTTATAGAAATACGAGGAATAGGAATATTAGATATAAAAAAATTATATGGCGTAGGCTCTGTCAAAGTAACTGAAAAGATAGCGTTAATAATAAATTTAGAGTATTGGGATGAAAATAAGAATTATGATAGACTAGGCCTTTTAGAGAATTATACCAATATTTTAGGAGTAGATGTTCCATCTTTGTCTATTCCAGTAGGACCAGGGAGAAATCTTGCAGTTATAGTTGAAGTTGCTGCAATAAATATTAGACAAAGAAAGATGGGATATAATGCTGCCAAAGTGTTAAATGATAGAGTTTTAGGTAAAAAGGAGTAAAACATGTTAGAATCAGAAATAATAAAAATTGTTGGGGAAGATAATTTAAAAATAAATGAGCCTATGATGAGACACACAACATTTAAAGTTGGAGGTATGGCAAAATTTTTAGTTACACCAAGGAGAATTGATGATATAATAGGTATTGTTAATTGGTGCAAGAGTAATAATATTTATTATTGTATTTTAGGTAATGGTAGCAATGTTTTAGTAAAAGATAGTGGTATAGATGGAGTTGTGATAAAGATAGCATCCAACTTTAGTTCTATAGATGTAAGTGATACAAGAATTAGAGCAGATGCAGGTGCCCTTTTAGTTACCATAGCCAAAAAAGCACTTGAAGCTTCTTTAGGTGGATTTGAGTTTGCATCGGGAATTCCGGGGACATTGGGTGGAGCTATAGTTATGAACGCTGGAGCTTATGGAAGAGAAATGAAGGATGTAGTTTTAGAAACTAAGGTATTAACTATGGATGGTGAAATAGTTACATTAACAAATGAGCAGCATGAGTTTAAATATAGAGATAGTTTAATACAAGAAAATAATTACATAGTTTTAGAATCTACTTTGGAATTGTATAATGATGACAAACAAAAAATAAAAGATTATATGATAGAGCTTCAAAAAAAGAGGATGGATAGTCAGCCTTTAAAATATCCAAATGCGGGTAGTACTTTTAAAAGACCAGAGGGATATTTCGCAGCAAAGCTTATACAGGATGCAGGACTAAAGGGATATGAAATAGGAGGTGCAATGGTTTCAACAAAACATGCAGGATTTATTATTAATAAAGGTAATGCTACGGCGGATGATATTTTAAATTTGATTAGTTATGTAAAAAATACAGTTTATGATAAATTTGGAGTAATTTTAGAGCCAGAAGTTAAAAACATCTAAAATACTTTTAAGAAATGGGTGTGGTGTTTAAATGAAGTTTGTTATAGTTACAGGTATGTCTGGTGCAGGAAAAAGTTTGGCAATAAAACACATGGAAGATATGGGATTTTTTTGTATAGATAATCTTCCACCAGTTTTGATGAATAAATTTGTTGAGCTTTGTATAGTTGGGAAAAGCAAATTTAATAAAATAGCATTAGTTATGGACGTAAGAGGTGGTAATATGCTAGATGATTTATTGCCTTGTCTAAATATTTTAAAAGAGTTAGGAATAGAATATGAAATATTATTTTTAGATGCATCAGATAATACGTTAATAAAAAGGTATAAGGGTACTAGAAGAATGCATCCATTATCTACAAATGGTATGTTAATAGATGGTATAAAAGAAGAGCGGGAAAGATTGAAGCCTATAAAAGATAAGGCTTGTCATATAATAAATACATCAAGTTTAACATCTAAAAATTTAAAAGATAAGATAAATGCTATGTTCGACTCTGAAGGTGAAGAAAATGGAATAATTATAAATATAATTTCATTTGGTTTTAAGTATGGATTACCAGTTGAATGTGATCTTGTATTTGATTTAAGGTTTATAGCAAATCCTTATTATATAGAAGAATTAAGACCTTTATCAGGTAAAGATGAAAGAGTAAGAGATTTTGTTTTAGAAACAGGTACAGCTAAGCAATTTTTAGATAAGTTTACAGATATGTTAGAATTTTTGTTACCTAATTATAAGAATGAAGGAAAAACACAAGTTGTCATAGGATTTGGATGTACAGGTGGAAGACATAGATCAGTGGCGGTAGCTGAAAAGATTTATAATATGTTGAAAGCAAAAGGTAGGAGAATAGTTATAGAACATAGAGATATAGATAAGGATACAAAAACTAAAAGGTGATAGGTTATGTCTTTTTCAAAACAAGTAAAAGAAGAAATTTTAAGAATAGAAGTAAAAAGAAAGTGTTGTAAGTTCTCTGAGTTAGAGGCTATAATAAGGAACGGTGCTATCTTTAATATAAAGGATGATAAGATTAGTATATTACTTCAAACAAAGAGTGCACTCATTATAAGGAAAGTATTTGAACTTTTAAAAGATTTGTATGGTTATTTAGCAAAAATGAGTGTACGAAAAAATCTAAGAGTTATGTACATGTTGGAAATAGATGATTTTTGTGTTGTAAAGGATTTATTAAAAAGATCATGCATAGAGTATAGTTCGGGGATAAAATACAATAAGTTAGATAATATAAAAAAATCTAAATGTTGTAGAAGATCGTATATAAGTGGATTTTTTTTGATGAATGGTTCAATAAATCAGCCTGGTAAGAATTATCATCTAGAAATAGTAAATAAAAGTGAGATTGTTGCCTTTGAAAACAAAGAGATTCTTGATAAATTTGGATTAAATTTAAAGATGGTAGAGAGAAAAGGCAATTATGTACTCTATTTAAAAGATGGACAAAATATAGTAGATTTTTTGAATATAATAAGAGCACATAAAGCATTAATGGAATTTGAAAATATAAGAGTAGTGAAAGATGTAAAAAATAATGTAAATAGAATAATAAATTGTGAGACAGCTAATCTTGAGAAGATAGTTAATACAGCAGTAAGACAGATTGAGGACATAAGATATATTGAAAAAACTATAGGTATTAAAAATTTGCCCAAAAATTTACAAGATATAGCGTATGCAAGATTAGAAAACGAAGATTTACCATTAAAAGAATTAGGACTAATGTTAAATCCTATTTTAGGTAAATCTGGGGTTAATCATAGATTAAAAAAGATAGAAAAAATAGCTAATGATTTAAGAAAAGACTCCACGGTTTAGGTAAATTTGTTAGTACATCATTAACATTCAAACAATTTTTTTTCAAAAAATGAAAAAACTGTATTGAAATCGTGTGAAAAATAATATAAAATGATTGTTGGTAAAAGAGATGTAAATCTTAATAAAAAAATAGTATATGTGTAAGCGGGAGGAGATAATAATGGCAGTAAAAGTAGGTATTAATGGTTTTGGACGTATTGGACGTTTGGTATTAAGAGCTTCTGTTAATAATGATGCAGTTGAAGTAACAGGAATCAATGATCCATTTATAGATCTTGATTATATGGCTTATATGTTAAAATATGATACAGTTCATGGTCATTTCGATGGAACTGTTGAAGTTAAAGATGGAAATTTGGTGGTAAATGGAAAAGCTATAAAAGTATTTGCTGAAAAAGAACCATCAGAAATTGATTGGAAATCATGTGGAGCAGAATACATAGTAGAATCAACAGGTGTGTTTACTACTACAGATAAAGCTGAAGCTCACTTTAAAGGAGGAGCTAAGAAAGTTATAATTAGTGCTCCATCAAAAGACGCTCCAATGTTTGTTATGGGTGTAAATCATGATAAATATACAAAAGATATGAACATTGTATCTAATGCATCATGTACAACAAACTGTCTAGCACCTTTAGCAAAAGTAATAAATGATAAATTTGGTTTAGTAGAAGGATTAATGACAACAGTTCATGCGACAACAGCTACTCAAAAGACAGTGGATGGTCCATCAAAGAAAGACTGGAGAGGTGGACGTGCAGCAGCATATAATATAATTCCTTCTTCAACAGGAGCAGCAAAAGCAGTTGGAAAAGTTATTCCAGAATTAAATGGAAAATTAACAGGTATGTCATTTAGAGTACCAACAGCT
>JBGUYI010000092.1:0-2077 GCA_045118635.1 Acetivibrionales bacterium | reverse complement strand
TCTTCTGTTTTGGCGGAGAATCCCGACCTTAACACTACAAAGAGCGATAAAACACTTCACGGCAAGGGAATGGAGATACTCTGCGCTGTTGCAAAAAAATATGGGGGAGAGTTGTTGGTGAACGAGGATGAAAACCTAATGACGGTTTCTGTTATTATTTTAGCACAAAATGACTAATACTATTCTCTAATAAAATCCTTTAACATCTGTCGTGTGAAATTTCGCATAACTGCGTTGTTGTCCCCGGAATCCGTCAGCCTTGCCGAGATTATTTGGGCGAGCTGACGGAATAAGAAAAGGCAAGCCGTGCGCCTTGAATTGTGCGGTGTTGCCTTAAGTATAAGTACACCAGCTCCAAATGACATTTATTCGAATCTTGCTATAAATTATTTTTTCCAATTTTAGGAGGAAACAAACAAATGAAACCACAGATAAATAATGTTTCTTTTTTCCCCTTTTCTATGCCAATAGAAGATTATCTTTTTTCGTTCTTAAGTGTATTTTTGATTAACACTATCATAATAATAGTTGCCTTTTATTTTATAGAAAAGAAGATAGATATTAAAAAAATATTTTTTTCTGACTTATGTGCCACAACATTTAGCGTAATATCTCATATGGTAGGGATGATTAGCTTAACAATTATTTCGATTTCGGTAGATAATGAATACTATGAAGGGACAGATTTAATCAAACAGATTAAGTCAGGTATATATTTAGCCACAAATCACTCCCCTCTTGATAGTATTTGGAGTATACTTTTTACTCTGTTTGGATTTTTGATATCTATGGTTATAATCTTTTTTAGCAATTATTTTATATCTTTTATTCAAACTGATTTTACCAAAAAGCAAAAAGCAATTACTTCTTTAGTGTTATCATTAGCTACCGCCCCTTATATATTTTTCTTTCCTAATCAATGGCATTGATTATTGTTTAAAAACAAATAAAGTCATTATGATACTAAAAAACTGATTGTCATGGTAAAGAGTAATGATACGCTGCATTTTTACTATGACAGCAGCAACAGCCCGATTGCGTTTACACGCAACAACACCATTCCGTATTTTCAGGTGAAGTTTGGATACACATGGGTATGGTATTGGAATATTAAAAAAACAAAAAATAATAAATCATTCACTAAATCTATATGGTGGATTCCAAATAGTAAAGTTAAATTAACAAAGAATGGCAATTATACTAATATATATGTAAATAAATTCAAAAAAACTATAAGAGTATATTATAAATCTAAGAGAATAAAGGTATATTAAATGAAAAATATTAGATTCTTCTATAAGCTTTTAAAAGTATGGATAATTATCGCCAATATATTTATTATTGCTATTCTATTTGTAGTGTTATTCTATGCATTTGTTTCTGGAGAAGGATTTGGTATCGCATTAACTTTTTCCTTTCTTTCAATAATCTTTTTTTCTATACTTGAAATATTGTTGTTGAAATACTACCGAAATATTGTGATATCAGTTAGTTTTACAAAAGATTGTGTTGTTGTCAATACAAATAAAGAAACATATGTTTTGCCAAAAAGATTTTTTACACGTGTAAAAGAGGAAACATCAAACGGGCGCACATATATTTTTTATAATGATGGTTTGCAAAAGAAAAAATTTGTCTATGTTATGCGATATGCATTTAAGACTCGCCATTTGGACATTTCTGAAATGAAGATGCAAATGCCATATACTACTTTTGAGTAAGACAGTATATTTGATAGACGTTATATAGCCTAATAGCTTTGGAAATGTGATTAAAATGGCAGATTTCACCATGTATTGATGTACATAATTTTATAAAATGCGTACACAAAAGGGCAATACTCATTATTACTATGACACCGCTAACAACCTGATAGCTATGGTAAAGGGTAATATAGACCAGATAAAGATAAGTTAGAGTATTTGAAAAACCACAAATGGAAATATAAAACTCCAAATGATGCTTACAATTATTTGAGGGCGGTGATATAATGAGTTCTGTTATTGATGAAAGCTATATTCCTTTTTTCGAATGGTTATTTTTAACTGTCTACTATAGTATGCTATTTTTATCTAAT
>JBGUYI010000091.1:0-3002 GCA_045118635.1 Acetivibrionales bacterium | reverse complement strand
AATATTTTGTAGCCCACGGGCAATCAAAAGCAATCATAATGAATCCCACTGCTTTCTTACCATAATAAATGCCAAAGGGATACACCTTCATCCCCTCTTCAGTAATAGCAAAATATGCATCAATCAAGCTATCAGCATTTGGAGCAACAAAAGTTTTCTGATCTTTATTAACTTTTAATTTTGTAATTTTATCGCATTCATCCCAAAGGATTTTCTCTAAATGTATTTTCTTTTCCATATTTTTTTCCAATTTTATTTATTAAATTTCCTTTCAACTTGTTGTAGTGAGCAACCAACTAAAACCACTAGAGCAGTTAAATGCATTGCAAAAAGAGCCTTTTTACTAACGCAATGCAAAAAATTCCTTTTCATAATTCCCCTCGAATAATGTTTTAAAGACTTCTAAATTGTAGGACTTCTTTTCGATAATTTCAAAGAAAATTAAAAACCATTATAGCTTACTAGGATTTGAAAAAGGAACATTTAAGTGTGTAATGGTTTAAAGAAGGTATATTTAAAATCTATTTTTTAGTTAAATACTTTTCGAAATTTTCTATGAAAAATTTACCAAGCATAACTTCCGATTCAGTATCATAATGAGCATACTTGCATCGCACGAATATTTAATTAAGAAAAATACCTACTACATTTCATAAGTAAACATCGTAGGTATTTAATGAACAAGCTTATAAATAATAGGACTTACTAACATCCTGTATATATTTTGTCTCCTTTTGTAGTTGCTATTTCAGCAGCGTAATTATATAAATTTCTGCCATCTTCTACGTCTATTGAATAATATTTTTTAGCTTCAAAAGTTCTAAAGAATTCATCACGACCCCAATACATAAGTTCTACTTCATTAAAGTCTCTAGACAGTCTAAAAAACCAGTCTTGTTCGGCATCTCTAGATCCATAACACATCGTTTCTGCAAAAGAATTATTCTCTTCTTTTAAAGAATATGAGGTAATTGCAGAGATTGGTTGTACTAAAAATCTATTGTCGTCTTGGTAAGTATAATAATGATCTTCGTACCAACAAGATAAACCACTATCTTTGAGATCAGGCAAAACATTTAAAAAATTATTCATAGTACAATGTTTATTACATTCTGCTATACATTCTTCTTCACACTTTTCAAAGTAAGATATTGTCGAATCAATCTTATCTACAATACTTTTTGCGTAATCTTTGTCAATAGAATAAAACGAATAATAAATCTCATTACTTAAAATATTGGCAATTTCAAGATATCCATTCTCATAAATTGTCATGCTTTTTTGAGACATAGAAGGGATACCATCTAAAAAAACATACCATCTATCTTCATATACAGCGAAACGTTCAGACTTAGCATCAATTTTATTTACTTTTGTATAGCTTCTTATCTCTTTTAAAAGACCCTTAATAGAAAAATCATAATCATAGTAACAAACCTGTTTTTTTCCTAAAGAGGAACTTCTTAATCTAACACCTGAAAATTCCATTTCCTGCATAAATTGTTCTGGATTTAAGGAATATTCACCAAAATTATGTTCTTTAGAACAAGCAGAAAAAGATACTAATAAAATAAATAGGGATAACAATTTTGTTTTCTTCATTTGTTTCTTCTTTCAACATATATAACGAAAAAGATGCCTTTAACTGTTCAATATTTTAAAAATTTAAAATAAAAACCCCTTTTAATTGTACTAACTTGCAGTCCAATTTTTAGGGGTAGTTTCATCTAAATGGTGACCCTAACGAGATTCGAACTCGTGAATGTCGCCTTGAGAGGGCGATGAGTTAAGCCACTTCTCCATAGGGCCAGCGGATAATATTATATCCTTATTAAAAATTATAATAAAGAAATAATAAACCGATTAGTTATAAGAAGTGTTAACTTTCAATTGATGTGAGACTTTTTTGTCCTTGCTCTCCTCTAATTCTATGAAAATCATCAATTAATTCAAGTTCTACTTCGTTTGGAGTCTTACATTTTAAGATAAACTTTGGCATATTATTATACTTTTTATTCCATGTTTTTCCTTGAATTCTTAAGTCCTTCAAAGAATAGAACCTTAAGGTTCTGTAGAATTTATCCTGATCAATTCTATGACTTCTTTCAACTTTTCCATTATGCTCTGGTGTCCTTGGGCGAATAAATTTATGAATTATTCCAAATTCGACACAAGTAGATTCAAGTATGTTTGGATATTTTCTCCCTGTCGGTGCTTTATTATCATGTCTAACATTATCCGAAAATTCCCATCCGTTATCTGTCTGCAAAATAAGGGGAGCATAGCCAAAGAACTCAATAGCTTTTCTTAAAGCAATAGCAGATTCGTACATCGAATGTTCATTAGTAAAATACAAAAATCTTTTTCGATTGCACTCATCTAATATCGTGTATTGGTAGAAATTTTGTGAAATGATTTGAGGAACCTTACATTCTTGAGGCACAAATTTAACATCCATTTGCCATTTTTCACCTAACATTGTTGGAGTATGGTACTTTTTATCATGCCTCTTTTTAGCATTGCTTATATATGGTGTATATTCCTTGGCACGTTTTAATATTCTTAAAACACTTGATAGCGAAATAACATAGTTATATCTATGCATTTTCATCCAAATTTCCATATATGATTCATCTGGACTTCTTCTTTTTAAATTAAGAACTTTCTTCACAGTTTTTTCAGATAAAGTCCTCGGATGTGGGGATAAGGGTTTGTGTGAATGATCTTTTAAAGATTCGATAGTACCATCATATTTTTTAAGCCATCTAAAAAGTGATGATCTTTTAACATGATAAAAAGAACATGCTTTGCTTATTTTCCATTCCGATTCCCTCACTCTTGAACAAGCGTGATATCTAGTTAATAAATCTATGGGTATATAGTTTCTTTCGTGTGATACAATATCCATGGAGTCCTCCTTACATAAGTTGTCGTTAACTTAATTATAAGCAAGGACTCTTTTTTTCACCTTAATTTAGTCTCACATCATTTGAATTAGAACA
>JBGUYI010000090.1:0-24241 GCA_045118635.1 Acetivibrionales bacterium | reverse complement strand
TGGATGCACACGGATTTGAATGGTAAGTTGTACCCTGCCGGGTACACAAATCCGGCGCAGCAATACTCGCAAGCTCGTATTGACTTATAGCAAAAAAATATCTTGTATAAAAGTCTAATACGTGGTAAAATAAATTTTGACGTAAATGTAGCATTAAATATATTGAAAAAAAGTAATGTTGTGAGCCTTGAGGCTCTATACAGTAGGGGCGACGTGGACACGCCTTGGCGAATAAGGATAGCTTAGACTATCAAACTTCGGGAATAGAAGCATAAGTTTCTAGCAGAAGCCCATCCACCTTTAGGTGGTGGGTAAGTTCGCAATGTGAAAAAATGTAGTTTTAATAAAAGGGGATATAAGGTGAATAATTTAAAGATTAGAAATGTAGCAATAATTGCCCATGTAGACCATGGAAAAACAACATTAGTTGATGGATTATTAAGACAAAGTGGTATATTTAGGGCAAATGAACAAGTTGCAGATAGGATAATGGATTCTAACGACTTAGAAAAAGAGAGAGGTATAACAATATTAGCAAAAAATACTGCCGTTTGGTATAACGGGGTTAAAATAAATATTGTTGATACACCAGGGCATGCTGACTTTGGTGGTGAAGTTGAGAGAGTTTTAAAAATGGTTGATGGGGTGTTACTTTTAGTAGATGCATTTGAAGGAACAATGCCACAGACTCGATTTGTTTTGAAAAAGGCTCTTAGTTTAAATTTGAAACCAATAGTGGTTGTTAATAAGATAGATAGACCAGAAGCAAGGCCAGAAGAGGTTTTAGATGAAGTTTTGGAATTGTTTATAGAATTAGGTGCAGATGATGAGCAAATAGAGTTTCCTGTAGTTTACGCATCAGCTAAAAATGGTTATGCCATGCTTAATTTAGATGATGAAGAGAAGGATTTAAAGCCGTTATTTGAAACTATAATAGATAGAGTTCCAGAGCCAAAAGGTGATGCTAACGGAGAGCTGCAGGTTTTGGTTTCTAGTATAGATTATGATGAGTATGTTGGAAGGATTGCGATAGGAAAAGTAGAAAGAGGACAGATAGATGTTGGAATGCAAGCATCTATTTGTAGAAAAGATGGAAGTGTGGATAACACAAGAATAGGTAAGCTTTATACGTTTGAAGGTTTAAGAAGGGTAGATGCACAAAGTGTAAAAGCTGGGGATATAATTGCTGTATCAGGTATTGGAGATGTAACAATAGGTGAAACTATTTGTTCAGTTGATTGCATAGAACCATTGCCGTTTGTTGATATAGATGAGCCAACATTGTCTATGACATTTAGTGTAAATAATAGTCCTTTTGCAGGAAGAGAAGGAACATTTGTTACGTCAAGACATGTTAGAGATAGACTTTATAAAGAGCTCGAAACAAATTTAAGTCTTAGGGTTGAAGAGACAGAGTCACCTGATGCATATAAAGTATCAGGAAGAGGAGAGCTTCATTTATCTATATTAATAGAGACAATGAGAAGACAAGGATATGAGTTTCAGGTGTCAAAACCATCTGTAATATTAAAAGAGATAGATGGTAAGATATTTGAGCCAATTGAGTATTTAATAATAGATGTACCAGAAGATTTTATGGGTGTTGTTATGGAAAAGCTAGGTTCTAGAAAGGCAGAAATGGTTAATATGACATCATCTAATGGTGGATATATGAGGTTAGAGTTTAAGATTCCATCAAGATGTCTTATAGGGTATAGATCTGAACTTATGACAGATACAAAGGGAAATGGAATAATGAATCATTTGTTTGATGGGTTTGAAGAATATAAAGGAGATATACAAGTAAGACAAAGAGGTTCTATGGTGGCATGGGAAGATGGAGAATCTGTTACATATGGTTTATTTAATGCACAAGAAAGAGGAGTTTTATTTATAGGACCTGGTGTTAAGGTTTATGAAGGAATGATAGTAGGTGAAAATTCTAGACAAGAGGACATAGTAATAAATGTTTGTAAGAGAAAGCATGTTACAAACATGAGGGCATCAGGAGCCGATGAAGCACTAAGGCTTGTACCAACAAAGATTATGAGTTTAGAACAGTGTTTAGAATTTATTGGCGATGATGAATTAGTGGAAATAACACCAAAGAGTATACGAATGAGGAAGAAAATTTTGAACACAGAACAAAGGGCTAAATTTCAAGCTAGAAATAAAAATTAATTAGTAAAGAGGTTTTGCTGCCATGAAAAATTTAAAGATTGAAGGTAAGAGTATAAAAAAGAAAAAAATAGGGTTTAAGTTTAAATATTCTATATTTTTGCTTATTTTGTCGTTGGTTTGTGGTGTAATGTCATATAGATATGCTAAAAATGATGATTATCTGAAATCTTTAAATTTTTTAGACAAAGAAACGCAGTCAGATGTTGTTAAGTTTAATGTACCTTATGGTGCTGGAACAAAACAGATAGCTGATTCTTTATATAAGACAGGTGTTATAAAGAGCAAGTTGTTGTTTAGAATTGTTTCAAGGCTTTATGAGTATGATGGTAAATATCAAGCAGGAATGCATATATTGTCTCGTGATTATTCTTATTCACAGATAATGAATGTTTTAACTAGTAAGTCTATCAGTACTAGAATTACTATACCAGAGGGTTGTACTTATAGGCAGATAGTAGATTTGTTGGTAAGCCAAGGTATTGTTGATGAACAAGATTTTGTAAGAACAGTTAATGAAGAAAAATTTAATTATAAATTTTTAGAGGGATTAGAAGGAAAAGACAATTGGCTAGAAGGTTATTTGTTTCCTGATACATATGAGTTTTTACAAACAGAGACATCTAGAGAAGTTATAGATAAGTTTTTGAAAAACTTTGATAAAAAGTTTGAAGATGAGTATTATATAAGAGCAAAACAACTTAATATGAAAGTTTCTGATGTTATAACTTTAGCATCTATTGTAGAAAAAGAGGCAAAGTTACCTCAGGATAGGAGAAGGATAGCAGGAGTTTTTTATAATAGACTACATAGCGACAAGCCATACATGAGAAAATTGCAATCTTGTGCTACCATTCAATATATATTGTTGGACAAGAATGGTACAGTGAAGAAAAAATTGACTAAGGATGATCTTGCCATAGATAGTCCGTATAATACATATATTAATGAGGGATTACCAAAAGGTCCTATATGTTCTCCTGGAAAGGATGCTATAGAGGCGGTGTTATATCCTGAAAATAATGATTATTATTTTTTTGTAGCAAAAAAAGATGGGGGGCATATATTTTCTAAAGAGTTTGATGAGCATGTTAATGCTAAGAATAGTATGAGATAGTAAGGTGGTTTTTTAGATATGATTTGTTATGATTATATAAATGATTATATAAGAAGCACTATAAAGAAATCAGATGCAATGTTAAAGAATATGGAGGAGTATGCGAAAAAAAATAATGTTCCTATAGTACATCCAGAAGTTGCGCGGTTTCTCACTGTTTTAGGTAGGATAAAGAAACCTAAGTATATTTTAGAGATTGGTACAGCTATAGGATATTCGGCCATAGTTATGTCAGAGTTTTTACAAAGTGATGGAAGAATAGATACAATAGAAAAAGATGAGAATGTTTTAAAAAAAGCATCTGAAAATATAAAAAGTTTGGGTCTTAGTAATACAATAAATCTAATGCATGGTGATGCAGAGATTGTGTTGGATAAAATAGATGCTAAGTATGATATGGTATTTATAGATGCGTCTAAAGGACATTATATGGATTTTTTAAAAAAGTCCTTAGGAAAGTTAAATCAAGATGCAATTATAGTTTCAGATAATGTTTTATACAAAGGAATGGTTGCAAATGATGAACTTATTATAAAAAGAAAAAAGACTATAGTGAAAAGGTTAAGAGAATATTTGGATTTTATATGTAATAATAAATTATTAGATACATCTATAATACCTATAGGTGACGGAGTTGCAGTTAGTTATTATAGAAAACATAAATAAAATATTTTAGGAGTAGGGGCGATGAAAAAAAGAATTTGAAAAAGTAGATAAGAGAATGTAAGATGAATAACAATAATTTGCATAATTACAATATTGCCAAAATAATTTATTAATTATTGTGGTGTTTTTTTGTAGCGAAAGGAGTTTTCTAATGAAAGTTGAGTTATTAGCACCAGCTGGGAATCTAGAGAAATTAAAAATAGCAATATCTTATGGAGCTGATGCTGTATATATTGGTGGTAAGAAGTTTGGATTAAGAGAGCAATCAGATAATTTTTCGTTAGACGAAATGAAACAAGGTGTAGAATTTGCACATAATAGAGGCAAAAAAGTATATCTTACAATGAATATATTTGCACATAATGACGATTTAGTTGGAATGGCAGATTATGTAAAAGAGGTAAGTAAAATAGGAGTAGATGCTATATTAGTATCAGATGCAGGGGTTTATAGCATAATAAAAGAAAATGCACCAGATATGGAGATTCATTTAAGTACTCAGGCTAACAATACTAATTATATGAGTGCTAATTTTTGGTACAAAATGGGTATTAAAAGAATTGTTTTAGCAAGGGAATTATCAATACAAGAGGTAAAGGAAATAAGAAATAAAGTGCCGGATGATCTAGAATTAGAAATGTTTGTACATGGAGCTATGTGTATATCATATTCGGGAAGATGCCTTTTGAGTAATTATATGGCAAATAGAGATTCTAACAGAGGAAAGTGTGCACATCCTTGTAGATGGAAGTATTATTTGGTGGAAGAAACAAGACCTAATGAATATATGCCTGTATTTGAAGATGAAAAAGGGACGTATATATATAATTCAAAAGACTTGTGTTTAATAGAGTATTTGCCAGAGATAATAGAAGCAGGGGTTACAAGCTTAAAGATAGAAGGCAGAATGAAAAGTGCTTTTTATGTAGCGACTGTAGTTAGTGCATATAGAAAAGCAATAGATGCATGTTATTCTGCTAATTATAAATTTGATAAATCTTTGATAGAGGAAGCATCTAAGGCTAGTCATAGAGCTTATACTACAGGATTTTTTCATAAAAAGCCAGATGGGAATGAGCAAATATATGACAGTAGTACATATATAAGAAATTATGAATTTTTAGGTATGGTATTAGAATATAATAAAGATACTAAAGTTGCAAAGATAGAAGAACGAAATAGGATTATGGTAAATGATGAAGTTGAAATATTAAATCCAGATGGTACCGTATTTTTGCAAAAGATAAAGGAAATGAAAGATTGTGATATGCAAAATATTGATGTTGCACCACATCCTAGGATGATAGTTTATATGCCTATGGATAAAGAGGTATGTAAATATTCTATGATAAGAAAAAAAGTGGTTGAATAAGGAGATGTATATGTTTTAAATGTGTATGGATTCTAAAAAGGAGAGGTTTTAAAGAATTTGTAACACAAAAAGCTAGCCAGACTAGTGTTTTTTATGAAAAATGTGAATGGGGAATATTATTAGTATTCCCCATTAGAGATTAAGCGTAAAGTTTTAGATAAAAATTGTTTTTTTAGTAATAATATGTTAAAATTGTCATGTGTGACAAGTAGTACCAATCTAGTAAAAAAGGTGGTATTAATATGTTTGGAACCAATTTAACAATTTGTGAAGAAAGGGGAGCATTGAGTGAGATACTAAAAAAATTTAAAGGTAAGAATCTTAAAAAAAAATAAAGAATATTATAGTTGACAATGATGTAACCAATTTACTAAGAAGAGAAATAAAAAGTTATTTAAAGGATATTGAAGATATAACCAAAAGAGAAATAACAACAAAACAGAAACAGCTAATAACTGATTATATAAATAATAATCAGATTTTTAAAATTAAAGTTTCTGTAGAAAAGAAGAGAAAGAAAGAGTTTAACAAGAATAGAACAAAACTTAGAGAAGAATGGGAAAGAGAAACGAAACAAGAATGGCCTCAATATGAAAAAAATGTATATGATGGAAAAGGTAAAATAATCAGAAAAAAAGGACAATACTACGATGCACATCATATTATTGAAATAAGTTTTGGTGGTTTGGATGTTTGGTATAATCTATTTCCGGCTAGATATCCTGATGAGCATCAAAATGGTATACATAGAAAAGGTTCAGTCGCTTCAAAAATTTTTGGTGAAAATTAAAATAAGTGTAAAAACAGTTTGATGAAGCAGTAGGTATTTTTGATATTCCTTATAAAAATTAGTAAAAAGGAGATTACCTATGTGGATACAACAAATAAATTTATCACAAAATGAAGGTGATTTTGAACTAAAAGGATTGTCTGAGAATTATAGTATAAAAATATATGGCGAAGATGAAAGATTGATAGAAGGTACGGATGTAACAATTGAATTAAGACAAAAAGTTGAATTGTATTTAAATGAGATAGAGAGAATTACGGATAGAGAAATGTTAGAAAAACAGCGAGATTTGATAAAAGATTATATAAACAAAAATAGGATTTATAGAGTTGATATAAAAGATCATGATAAAAAGAGAAAAGAGTTTCATCATATGTGTAGAAAGTTAAGAAAGCAGTGGGAAAAAGAGAATGAACAAGAATGGCCCAGATATGAAGATAATGTTTATGTAAACGGAAAAATTTGGAGATTAAAAGGACAGTATTACGATGCACATCATATTATAGAGGTAAGTTTTGGGGGACCGAATGTTTGGTATAATTTATTTCCAGCAGCTAGTCCATATGAGCATCCAGATGGAATACATGATGATTATTCTGTTTGTACAGAAATTTTTGGACCAATAGATAGGCGATACAGAAAGAAAAAGAGGAATTTTAAAAATTTAGTACTTAGCGTGAAATTAGATAAAAACGATGATATAGACAAAAACGATAAAAAGGATAAAAAAGAGGAACCAAAGGTTACAAAACTTTCTAATAATGTTATAAGAATAGGTTAAAGGGAAGGAAATAGAAGATGATAGATTTTTCTAGATGGATAAAATATGTTGCGAAGGATACTGAGGATGACAATCATTTAAGACATATATTTTATAGATTAACAGATTTTGATATAAAGGATGCACAGCAAAAATTGAATTATAGAATTCCAAGAGAATTAGAGATTTTTTATAAGCAAATAGGTTATGGTTTTTTATGTTGCGATGATAATGAATTTATTGATAGAATTATGGATCCTGAAAGTATAGTTCAACTTTTGAACAAAAAGGCAACAGACGAATACTTATTAATGGATTATAAAAAGATGTTACCTTTTTTTGAAATAGGAGATGGTTCATACATAACTATCAATATAAAAACTAGTGAGATTTTTTATTTTGACCAAATTATAGCAAGTTCGCTATCAGATTTTTTAGATAAAATGGATGAAAAAGCAAATTATTATATTAGATCAAACGATATGTGAAGGAGAAAAGACAGACATGAAGGTTAAAAAAAGTGCAGCACTTATTTTTGGTATGTTTTTAAGTAAAGGTATAAGGAGTGAAAATAATAAATGCAAAGAAAAAGAAAGATTATCAGCATTAAGTTTAATTGATAATAGTAATATTTTTTTAGACGATCAGAGAATAATAACGTTATTATTCAATTTTGAGCAACAGAAATTATATGATAATAGATATTATAACCAGGTTGCAGAAAAATGGAAAACAAGAGAAAGTACACAAATAAAAAAGTGTATAGACCCTAATATGTTTAATTTTAAAGATATTGAAGATCTTAAATGGTATGAGGAAGCAGAAAAAATTTATTTTGATGGCAATTTAATACTTCCAATAAGTACGCCAATAATTCCAGGTATCCAAAAAATAGATGAAATTTATGACAAAAAATATTTAAAGAACAAAATAGCATATGTTCATATTAAAGATTATGTAAAGTGTATAGAACGAGAAAGTGATTGCGAAAATAGCAATAGTATTACAAAATTTATTAGAATAATAGAGGATATGGTAATTATAGCAGGAATGTGTATTGCTAGTAAAGGTTTAACTAAGTGTTTAGGTGATGTTATGATATGCTGTTTAGAAGGAATATTTGTTATGAAAGATTCTTTAACAAGAATGAGAAGACGATATATAATAGATCTCGATATTAGTGAAGTTATAAGAAGAAGATTTAGGACAAATTTTGTTGCTGAAGTGATAAATAATGATGTTGTTGAGGATTATTCAGAGAGTTCTGTTCATACAGTTTTAAATGAGGAATTTGAGTTAGATCAGATTAGTGTTGAATCTGAAAGTTTATCACAATATTCAGATTCAACAGTAGTAGAAGATTATGGAAAGAAAATAACAGATTTAACAGAATTTTTAGAGGTTAATAATAGATCGCAAGGCAGAGATATGTAAAAAAATTAACAAAAAGCAATTTACAGAATAGTATAATGGGAGATTCTAGATTAAAGTATTAAAGGAATTTCCCATGAAATTTATAAAAAGATTGAGTTTAGAAGAAAAGCTTATACGTGCTGTTTTGGATTGTAATATTTTTAAAGTATCCTTTTTGTTAGGAGAAGGAGTAAATGTAAATTATAAAGATAAATTAGGGTATACACCATTAATGTATGCTGTTAGTAATGGATTTTATTTTATAACAAAGATGTTGATAGAGGCTGGAAGTAATATAGAAGAAACGAATGAAAGAGGATTTACAGCACTAGCATTAGCAAAATTTAATGGTAATTTAGAAATCTATAATGTTTTGAAAGAAGAAAATGCAAATCAAAGTATTATAGAAAATTTGAGGTTTGCCAATACTACACTAGAACAAGGTAAAAAGTATTCATATGTAGACATAATACAAAGGGAAATTTATTGTGAAAGTGATTTAGCAAAAAAAGTAGTGGCTAGTGTTTTGAAAAATATAGAAGAGTATAAAGATTTTAGAACAGAGTTAATAATGACTTGTATAGCACTTTATACATTAGAAAAAAATGAAACAGGTAATAATTTGCAAATTTTTGTTATAGATGGTATTGATTCTGCTTTTGATAAAGATAAGTTAGGATACCTAGTTGGAACATATAATGTATTTAAGAATATTATTCAGATTTCAAACTTTGGTGGGGACTTTGTTGTAACTAAAACATTTTTACATGAGTTTGTACACAAGATTCATTTGTCTTGTAAAGATTTAAAACTGAAGTCTTTAAGTGATGCGTATAATGAAGTTATTAGAAGGATAGAAGAGTGCCCTAAAAATCAAGGAAGCGATTACATAAAAAACAATTTAATAAATAGGGTTCATACGATATCTAATAATCATAAAGCTTATAAAATACCATCACAAAAGCTTCTAGAATATTTAGCAGATTCAATATCTTATACTATAATTTATAAGAAATATAAAGATGATGTGGAAATGATAAAAACTATGCAATACATATTAGAGCCAATATATAATGTATTTGATAATGAAATATCTAATCAGTTGAAAGAGTATATACTAGGTAATAAAAATTTTAATATGCTTTGTGTTTCTAATTCTATAAAGAAATCGTTACGGGAATATAAAAATAACAAAAGAAAACAGACGGATATTATAGTAGAACCAACAAAAGAAAATAATTGTCCCTCTATCAACCAAATATTGCGATTTGATTGATAGAGGGACTAGATGTGATTTATTGCTAATACTTCACAAACATGGCAAGCAAGACCCGCAAGCGGGGATTGAAATAGTACTTAAGATACTTATTTATTATTAGCCAAGTGATGTTTTAGCCATTCTTCTGAATATGGTACAAATTTAAATTTTTGAAAGTAGTATTTTTCTTTAAATAGTGCCACTATATATGGGTTTTCATAAGTTTTTTCTATTCGATCAAGATATTCTTTAAATTTTGATGGTAAATAAGGTTTTTCAAATTGCATTTCAAATATCTTATCAGAAAATTCGTTCCATACTTCTACAAAAAAATTGCGAAGTTCTATGTCATTGTTTAAATCTTTTATTATAAATTGAACTAAGTTGTATATTGATAAATCAAATTTTTTTGTATTAGTAGTATATATTTCCTTTACTTTTGATAAATCTAATAATTCTTCACCTTCTGCAAATTCACGATTAAAAACATAAATGTTAACTTTGTCATTTTCTATTTTAGTTCTATAAAATGTTTTAACAGAGTAATCATCCATTATAAAATAGGTGTTTTCTGGTATAAGGTTAGCATTCATAAATTATTCTCCTTTTTAGTATATTATAAAAATAGGTAATCTTTAGAATGGGAAGGTAAAATTTTAGTTTTTTTGCTTCCATCTATTCTAATTTTGTATAGAGTACCGTTATCACTGTTGTTTTTATAATAAATCCAATCATTTATGATATTTATTTGTTCAGTATAGTCATTGTTTAGTTTTTCTAAATTTAGCCCATTTATGTTTACCTTATAAAGATTATTATAGTCTAATACATTAGAAAAGAATATATAATCTTTATAAATATTAATATATTTAGCAGCCAAATTTGCTACAACACATTTTTCAGTTCCATTAAGTCCCATCCTGTAAATTTTATTAATATTACTAAAAAATATCTGATCTTTATAAACATTGATAAAACAAGATGGAATATCATTTAATTTTATTTTATGCTTATTAGTTATATTAAACTTATAGATAGAATTATTATCTGAGCAATTTGAGTAATATATAATATCTTTGTATATGTTTATATACGTACTTTTGTCATTGTTTACGCACATTTTATCTAAGCCATCTGGTTTTATTCTAAAAATTCTATTGTCATAAGAAGTATAATAAAGCCAATCATTGTAAAACAATAGATTGGTTGCCTCTTCATCTAATATAATCTTTTTGCAAGAGCCATTAGAATTTATTCTGTAGATTTTGTCATTATCACTTTTGTTAATAAAATATATATAGTTTTTGTAATATTGTATATTACTAGCATGTTCATCAGATAGTTTTTTACATAAATTATCTTTTTGATTTATTTGATAAATTTTTTGTCCATCACTTAAATTAATAAAATATTTGTTATCATTTACACATTCAATTAAATTTCCATTTACATTATTTCCTGAAGCAATATTTTTTGAAGTTACCATTTTAATTGTATCTGTTATAAAAAAATCGGGTTCATCAAGTGTCAACAATAAATCTACCAAATCATTTTTCATTTGTGCTGCATCAGTATAACGTTTTTCTATATCAAAAGAAATAGATTTTAATACAATTTTTCCAAGAGAATTATTATCATTCAATGGAAAAGGTATATCCTCACTAGACAAGCGTTTAAATAGCGAAATTTTTAAATCAGAATTAGAGTTTTCTGAAAATGGTAATTTGCCATTATTTAAAAGCTTATACAAAACAATGCCAAGAGAGTATATGTCCGAACTTTTACTAAATTCACCAAGATTAAAAACTTCAGGTGCCATATAAAAACAATTAAAGTTATCTTTAGACTCATTTAATAATATGCTATTTTTTATAGGTAAATCAAAATTTCCTAAAAAGAATTTTCCATCATTGTTTAAAAAGATGGTATTAGGGTTAATATTTTTGTGCAAAATATTAGCATTATGGCATTCTTCTAAGGCTGTCAATATGTCTATGCCAAGTCTTATTACATCTCTTTTAGTAAATCTTTTAGTTAACAAAAAATTAGACAAATTATCAAGATAATCCATCCTTATTAAAATATCATACCCTGTATCATCAAACCTTTTTATAATAGAATGATCTTTGTAGTTTAAAATATTATTATTAAATGAAGACAAAGTCTTTAGTTCGTTATTTAAAATATTAAAATCATTTTTAAGCGTAGTAGAATCATCATGTGCTATTGATATAAGTTTCAAGATAGATTCATATTTTTTATCCCAGTCGTTTTTTGAAATTTTGTATACTTTACCAAGTCTATCTTGACCTAGTTCTTTTTCAAGTTGCCAACTGCCGAAAAATGGTTCATATAATTTAACATAATTCATTGTTCTTCCTCCTTTAAATAAACAACTTAAAAATAGGTCATTAATTTTAAGTGTAGGAATGTTAGCCAACTACTATATCGTCAAAAAATATATAAAGATTTATAAGATAATTTTTCAAAAAAGAAGGATTTTTAAAGTCGAATGTATAATAATACAACTGTGGGGTTTTCGAAAAAAAAGAATGCGAGTTAATATATATTGAGAGGAGTAGTGATGATATATGAAACAAGGTATAATAAATGATTGGCATGAGAAGTGTAAGAAAAGAGATAAAAATGATGTATATGGCACAGTAATCGAGGATATATGTGGTTTTGCCGAAAAAAGATTTAAAGAATTATCTGAAGAAAATAAAAATGGTAAAGTAAAGAAAAAAGAAATTGAAGGAGAGGTAGAAGAATATATAGTAAAAAGAATAGAGTTTTGGTTAAATTATAAAGAATATGAAAAAGCCAAATATGTTTATTTTTTGGGGAAAAGTTTTTTCGAGGCATTAGAATACGAAAAGGAAAAAGAGAGTAAACGTTCATATTACGATAGTAAGAACAATTATATAAACCGTAGCCTCAAGTTTGGAGAAATCATGGTTGGAGCTATAAAAAAATGTGTTTCAGATACAGAAAAATTACAAAAATTGCTAAGTATGTTAAATAAGAATGCATATGGAGTTGTAATTATAAATTCAAGTGCCAAAGATGAGAAATTTAAAAGCGAGTTAATTAAAGCAATAGAGAGTGATATTGAAGCAGGAGAAGCAGATAGGGTAAATATTTTAGGGAAAATTGAAGATTGGGGTGAAACCGACAAAGATGTTTTTAGTAAAAAACTTAGTAAGCTTGTCGAAAAGGGGGAAAGTGAAAAAGCAAGGAATATGTTAAATGATAATAAAAATATGTTTAATCAAGAAAGATTAAAGTTTTATTTAATTGAAGCAGTAGGAACTGCTATTGAAGAAGGAAATGTAAATAAGGTAAATATTTTGGAAGGAAGCAAAATTTGGCAGGATGAAGATGAAGATATGTTTGTTAAAAAAATTATTGAACTTGTTAAACAAGGAAAAGGCGACAAAGTAATTAAAGTATTAGATGATAGCAAAAAGATGATCAATGAGGAAAACTTAAGAGAAGCAGTATTAGAAAATGTTGAATATTATAAGAAATTTGATAAAGGAGAAGAAATAATTGAGGAAAAAATAAATCGACTTGAAGATTTTTTGGGAAAGTGTGAGTTAAAAAATATTAATATAAATAAGCTTGAAAATCAAAAAAATCGTCAAGCACGAGGAGAAGGTCAACTTTTAGATGATATAAATAATAGGTACGACGATTTTGCTCCTCAAAAAAATTCCAAGGCTAAATTTTCAAAAATAGATAAAGAAGAAAATGGTCCTAATAAGTCATCTATTGGAAGAGATAAATAGTATTAATGAACACAAATAAAATAATAGGGGGGTGGTATAGTGAATGTACGAGAGAATAGTTCATTAGGGGAAGTAATAAATGATGTTAGTTTAGATTTATTAGAATGGTTAAAAGATTTACTTAAGAAAGCTTTTGGAGAATTAAAGATTAAAAAAAATGATAAAGAGATAGAGCAGATGGCAAATAATATTAATCGTTTTTGTAAAAAAGAACTTCGAAAGTTTGGTAAAAGTGACGATGAAATGAGCAAAAAGAATATATTAAAAAACTTTAATGTAAAAGGTTTAATAAATGATATTTCTAAAGGTAATTATTCTAATAACGATGAGGTATTAGAATCAATTAAAAAAGGTATTGCAGGCTATTTTATAGAAGGAGTAAAAGAATCCATAAAAGAACCTAGTATCGAGAATGCAATATTTTATATTGATACTGGTATGAAAATTATGCAAAAAGTTACAGGAGAATGGAATAAAGCAAAAAGGTATATATACGGGAATAAAGAATTTGAAAATATACTAAAAACGGAAATCATGGAGTGTTTTAGAGACAAAAGTCAAATAAGTAAAGTTAATGATTTAGAACAGCTTATATTTGATTCAGATAATGAAAATATATTTAAAGATAAAGATGTTGAAAAAGTGTGGAAAGAAGCAATAAAAAATGCGATGGATGAATGCGATGTTGATAGAGTAAAAGTTTTAACTAAAACTGAGTTGTTTGATTATGTAAAAAATTATAATTTTGATGATGTTGATATGGTTTTCTATGATAAGTTTAGGACAGGTGTGATAAAAGCAATGGAAGAAGGTGATTTAGAAAAATTAAAATTTTTATGTAAAATTGGAAAAGATGATAAATACTGTGTAGAAGTTTTCAATGATAAGCTTTGCGACTATATTGAAGTTTGTGAAGAAAATGTATTAAAAGGGAATAATATAATAGAAGATATAAAAGAAGGAGAACTGTGGGATATCATAGATTTACAAGAAATTGGCAAACGATGTGAGGATAACCTTGAAAAAGGTTACATAGAGCTAGAAAAAAAATTATTTATGTTTTTAAAGAGTGTACAAGGTTATGCTAATAATATTCATACAACAGAGCTAGACAGTGGTTTGAAAAAAAGTCAAAATAATTTTAATTATGTAAAAGAGTTAGAAAATAGATTAAACAAGGAGTACGAAGATTTACATAAAAATAGAGCATTTCTTAAATATGAGGTAATGCACTCCTTAAGAAGCGGTGATATAAATAAAATAAAATTGATGGAAGCGGTTTTAGCTAAATCTGGTGATGACATATTCAAAGATGATTATGTAAGAGAGGTATGGCAAGAAGAAATAAAAAATGCAATGAATAAAGGTGATTTAAATAAATCAAGAGTTTTGGGAAAAATGGGAGAAAATAATGAGAAATGTGTAGAATTTTTTAGCAATGAGTTTGTTGATTGTATAAAAGATGGTAAAAAAATAGTAAATGATGCATATGACGATATAGGGAAACATGATTGGGATATTTTGGACAATTTAGACTTAGATATAATTAGTAAACGATGCAAAGATTATATTAAAAATGGACAACTAGATGTGGCAGAAAAATTGTACAATTTTGTGAATAAAGTATCGTGGTTTAAGCCATCGTTTGAAGGAAGAGAAAAGCTAAAAAATGAAATAGAATATGCTAAAAAAAATAATGATACAAAGATAATTGAACAAAATCGTAGGAAAAGTTTAGAAAAAATAGATGATAAAACAAGATTATTATCTATGGATAATAAATTGCAAGAAGTTAAACCACAAAAAAGTGAAGGTAGAGTACGAAAAAAGGAAAAAATTAATTTAAGGAGTTGATATTATGAATAAACAAAAGAAAAATGAATTGGAAAATAATGTAAATGGGGGGGTGACAGCTGGTTAAAGTGGTTAAAAGACTTAATAAGAAATATTTTAGCAAAATTAGGCATTAAAAAGACAAAAAAGGAAATAGAAGGAATTGTAAATAATGTACAAAATACAGTTGAAAATAAAAAAGACGAAAAAGAAGTGGAAGAAAAAATAAAACAAGACTTATTAATTGAAGCTTTAAATAAAGGTGATTTAGAAGAATTCAAAAAGATAGCAAATTCAATGGAAAATCCAAATTTTAAAACTGAACAAAAACATGTTATAGAAGAACGACAAGGTGATGCTATTATAAAACAAATACAAATAGGAAGCCCATTCCTTATAGAACGTTTGTGTGATATGGATGGAGGTAGAGAATATATACAAGCGTTAATAGATACAGGAAAAGTAGATTTAAGTTTAAAGACCACAAATAAAAATGTGTATAAAGATTTAACATTATCTGATGTAATAGGAATAGTTTATCCTGATTTAGTTCCAGAAGAGAAAAAACAAGATTTATTAATTGAAGCTGTAAATAAAGGTGATTTAGAAGAATTCAAAAAGATAGCAAATTCAATGGAAAATCTAAATTTTAAAAATGGTAGAGGATATTTTATAGAGGCTTTGTGTAATGATTTTGTTGGAGATGGTGCATCATACATAAAGGCTCTTTTAGATACAGGGAAAATAGATTTAAGTTTGAAATGTGTTTGGGATGATAGAAAAACTTTAGCAGATAAAGTTAATCAATTTTATCCTAATTTAGTTCCAGAAGAGAAAAAACAAGACTTATTAAGTGAAGCTGTGAATAAAGGTGATTTAGAAGAATTCAAAAAGATAGCAAATTCAATGGAAAATCCAAATTTTAAAAGTAGTAGAGGATATTTTATAGAGAATTTGTGTAGTAGTGGTGTAGAAAAAACATATATAAAGGCTCTTTTGGATACAGGGAAAATAGATTTAAGTTTAAAAGGCACTTGGGGTGATAGCAAAACTTTAGCAGAGAGAGTTAATCAATTTTATCCAGGTGTAATTGATTCAAAAGATAAAGAACGATCAGGTATTTTAAAAGAATTTTCAAATCACATAGAATCATCTAAAAAGCAAACAGAAAAAGCTGTTGAGGTGTTAAAAACTGCGGAACGAAGTAAGCCACTAGAACGCCAAAAATCTGTTAGAGCACCTGGAAAACTTGGAAAATCAAAGAAAAATGGTCCTACATATGAAAAATAAAAATATCTATATTAATTAAAAAACTTGTCGATAAAATATATAGAAAACTTAAGCTAAGATGAGCTTAAGTTTTTTTCTAAGTTTGCAAAATAGATTATTCTTTAAAAAGAGGGGTAATTGGTATGCTTATAAAAAATAGATATAAGCTTGTTAGGACATTATCAGAGGGGATAGTTAGTACTGTGTGGATTGCCCATGATAAAAAAAGTAATAGTAAAAAGGGTGAAGAAAAAGAAGTTATAGTAAAGATGTTAAATAGAAACTATATGACAAGTGATATAGATAATATAATAAGATTTAAAAGGACATTAAAAATATTGTCAGAATCAAATTTAAAAGAAACTGCGAAAATTTTAGCGACAGGAGAGATTAACAATAATTATTATATTGTAATGGAAAAAGTTTATGGCGATTCTTTAGACAAATATTTTGATGAACCGCTTGGCAAAAAGATTGATATATTTTTAAATATAGTGTATGCCGTGGCTAATATACATAATTTAGGTATATTACATAAAGATTTAAAGCCTCAAAATATATTGATAAATGAAAAAAATAATATGGACGTGCATATAATAGATTTTGATTTTTCTGATATTTTAAAGGAAAATGTAAATAAGGATAAATTTGAAGGTAGCATAAAATATGCATCTCCAGAACAAATAGGTTTAATAAAAAGTAATCTTGATAAAAGAAGCGATTTATATTCTTTAGGTGTTATATTGTATCAACTATTGACAAATAGATTACCAACAGATGGAGAAAATTTAACTGAGTTTATATATAATCAAATATCTAAAAGGCCTAAGAGTCCTATTGATTATAATGATAAACTAGATTGGACTATATCTAAAATTGCTTTAAAGTTATTAGAAAAGGATCCAAAGCAGAGGTATTTTAGTGCAAAGGGATTGATATATGATTTAGAAAAGTATAAGCGCGGGCATAGGAATTTTGAATTAGGATTATTTGATGATGGTATAAATTTAAAATACGCAACAAAATTGATAGGAAGAGAGAATGAATTGACAAAGATAACTAATATATTTTTTAATTTACAAAGATTAGGTGGTAAATTTGTATTGATAGAAGGAAGTAGAGGTGTGGGGAAAAGTAGGCTTTTAGAAGAATTTAGAAATAAAATTATTAGAAGAGAGATAATGATTATAAATACTGAGAATATATTTATATCAAACGATGGTGAGTATACAATAATAAAAGATATAATACTTTTGATAACAAAAAAAATAAAAAGTTTATCGGCTGAAGAACAAAATGATATAAGGATTTCTATTATGGAAAATATCGGTGAAAATACAGGTTATATTTCTAACATAAGTCCAGAAATAGAAAGGATAGTAGGTAAAGTATCAGCTGTTTTAGAATCAAAAAATCAAGATAAGACCAAGAAAGAGTGGGAAGCAATAGAAGCATTTTTTAATTGTGTTGCGAGTGTGAGAAAAGCATTAGTTATATTTATAAGTGATTTTGAATCTATAGATGAGAAAAGCAGAGGATTTTTTGAGTATTATATGAAGAGAATGTCAAAATCTAAGGTTTTAATATTTGCGACTTCGAGAATTGATACAAGTAACAATCAAGATGCCGAAATCATAAAATTAGATAATTTAGATAGAAATGAAACAAATGAATTAATAAGTCAGGTTTTAGTTTATGGTAGCGATAAGATAGAAAAAATAACAGATATTATATATAGAAAGAGTAACGGAAATCCCAGATATTCATTAAAGATGCTAAAACAATTAATATACAATAAAATATTGGTAAAAAAAGATGGGAAATGGGCATATAAAGAATCAAAAAATAAAGATATCTCAAATGCTTTTTTAGATGTGCAAATAAAAGATATTTTGGATATGGATGGTAAGGAACTTTATGTATTGACTGTATTTTCGAATATCGGTAAAAGTGTAGATATCAACGTATTAAGTGATGTATTAAACAGGGATATAAAATATGTATCGCAAATAATAAATAGATTTTGTGAATTAAAAGTTTTAGATAATGATGATGATAATCCTAATCAATACAGTTTTTTTAGTGAAAAAGTTCGTCAAATTTTAGCGGATAGAGTACGGGATGAAAATGAAAGAATATTACATGAGCGTATAGGAAATTGCTTAGAAAAAAGATATAAAGACAATAGAGAGTATATATTAGACATATATGAACATTTCAAAAGAGCTGATAATAAAGACAAAATGGAAGAATACGCTAAAAAGGTGAAAAAATTCGATATATATAATTTAAATAGCAAGTTAGCTTTAGAATGTTTTTATGATGTATTAAAAATAAAAAATGACACTGAATATAAAAAAATGGTTGCTAAAATTCACTATATGTTAGGAGATTTAGATATTGCTGCAAAAGTATTTGAAGAATTATATGAAATAGAAAAAACAAAAGAAAATAAGCTTGATGTTTTAATAAATCTTATAAATATATATAACAAAAAGCAAAATTATAGTATGTGTGAAAAATATATAAAAACTGCATTAGATATTTTAGGTATTCACATTACAAAAAATAGGGTTGTAATTTGGTTTAAGTATATTAATGAATTAACAACAATATCTTATGGAAAAAAAGAAGAAAATGACTATATAAAAATAGGATTATATATAGCATTAGCAAGTTATTATAAGGGAAAGGATAAATTAAAGAGTAAATACTTTGCAAAAAAACAATATAATATCATGAAACATGTTACAGACAATAAAAGCATAAAAATAGATGCGATAAATGCTTTTCATGAGTATTGTAGAAATAATAGTACAAGACTTCTAGATATCACTATAGAAAAAGAGAAGGATTTGCAAAATAAATATCAAATAGCGTATACTTATAAATTGTATGGTGAGTATTATGAAAGAAAGGGCGATTATAAAGCTGCCATAGATAAATATAATAAAAGTGCGAATTTATATAAATCTATTAACAATGATTTTTGTTATTATAGAGTGCAAAGTAAAATTTTCGATAATGACTATAGACTAAGTTTGTATAAAAATGCTATGAAATTAAATTATGAATATAGTAATTTTGTTAAAGAAAGTCACAAAGACTATAATATAAAAGCATATAGTAATTTTTTGAAAATATATATGGCATATAATGATACAAAAAATATAGAAGAATACAAAGAAAAAATCAAGGATTTTATAAGAGATAATAAAAACATAGAAACATCATTGTATATAGATGCACTAAAGACATTAGGTATACTAGAATTAGAGTACGGTACAATTAGCAGTGCAATAGACTATTTTAAAAATATTGCATTTTTGAAAAAAGATGATACGAGTGTGTATCTTTATTTAGTGGAGGCATATATAGAACAATTATTTTCAAATGATAAATATGTTATGCTAGAAAAAAATATTATAATAGCTGAAATTAATAGACTTTTAAGAAAGATAAGAAAAAGATGTACAAGAATTCAAAAGAGTAGATATTATTATCAAAAAGCAAGATTGTATGAATTTATTGAAAAAGAGGAATTGGCAAATGCTTATTATAGGATGAGCATAAGAATATTAGACAAAATTGATGATAGATATCAGAAAGCTCGAGTGTATCTAGATTATGCGAAACTATTAAGAAAAGATGGTGATAAAGAAGAATCAAATAATTATTTAGAAAAGGCTTATATAATATTCAGAGAAATAGGTGCTAACAAATATGCAGATAGAATAAAGAGATATTTTTATGATAGTCAAGAAGAACAAGAAAAGAAATCATTGCTAAAAAAATTAAAATATGCAACACAGTTAGAGATTATAATAAAAATGAATCAATATATAAGTTCTATGTTAAAAAAAGAGGAGTTATTAGACAAGGTTTTAAAAATGGCCATAAAATATACAGGAGCGCAAGGCGGATATATTTTTATAAAAAATAATGATACTCACTATATGGAAAAAAAGGCAAGCTTTTTTATTGATGATGAAGTATATTCCAAAAATATAATATACTTGCTACAAAAAACAGGAGAATCTATTTTGACAATAGATGCTTTAGATGATGAGAGATTTATAGATAATAGAAGCATAATATTAAATGATATAAAATCTGTAATGGCAGTTCCAATAAAATACGGAGAGTCTATAAAAGGTATTTGTTATCTTAGCAATACATTATCATCTGGAGTTTTTAATGAGAGAGATTTAGAGTTGCTTGAATTATTAATGAATCAGCTGGCTATATCTTTAGAAAATGCAGACTTATACGCAATGGCAATTACAGATGGTTTAACAGGACTTATTAATAACAAACACTTTAAATATATATTAGATAACGAAATAAAAAGGTGTGAAAGACATGAAAGGACATTATCTGTTGGTATGTTGGATATAGATTATTTTAAAAAGTTTAATGATACCTATGGACATCAGGCTGGAGATTATGTACTATCTAAGGTGGCTGATGTTATGAAAAATACATTTAGAAAGAGCGATTTTGTTGCACGATATGGAGGAGAAGAGTTTATTGTTTTATTACCAGAGACTGATATAGATGGGGCTTATATAGTGTGTGATAGACTAAGAAGTATAATTGAAAATTCTGAATTTGTTTTTGGTAAGGACAAGTTTAGTGTAAAAGTAAGCATGGGGGTAGCAGAGTATAAAAAACATGGTAAATTTTCGAAAGAAATAATAAATGCAGCGGATATGGCACTTTATAAATCAAAAGAGAATGGTAGAAATAGAGTAACTAAAGCAGAGTAAATTTTTAGATGAAAGGAGTTTTTGGTAGTGAAGAACAATAGAGAGAATATAACTACTAAAAAAAATAAGGTTAGTGAGTTGTTGGAGTATATTTTAATAAGGTGTATGGTTTATATGTTTGGAGTAAACAAGAAATATAAATTGTTTGGTAATAAAACAATGCTTATATATGCTGCATTACACAATAATGCAAAAGCAGTTAATTATTTGATAAAAAATAAAGCTGATATAACAGTGAAGGATAAGAAGGGAATGACGGCATTAGACTATGCAAATAAAAATAATAATGAAGAAATAATAAGAAATATTAAGCACATACTGAAAGGAAAATGGGAATTTGATGAAGAGGAAAATATAGAGGAGAAAAATAATAAAGAGAAGAAACCAAAAATAAAACGTAGTTATGCAAGAAGTATATATAATATAATTGATAAGAATAAGGCTAGTACAAGTGGAATTAATTATATGAAGGAAGAGCATTTACGAAAACAAAAAAATGACGAATTAATGAAAAAGTAATCGAAATATGTAGCTAATATGCAGATTATGTAAGGGTTATACCGAATATAAAAAAATGTAAAAATTAAGTATTGACTTCTAAAAAAAAGAGTATTATACTCTTAAAGGAATGAGTAAGCGAGATGAACGCAGTCACAAGACCGAAAGGTTGTGAGTGAGGAAAGTCCGGGCTCCATAGGGCAAGGATGCCGGGTAACTCCCGGTGAAGGTGACTTTAAGGAAAGTGCAACAGAAATATACCGCATAAGCAATTATGTAAGGGTGGAAAGGCGAGGTAAGAGCTCACCAGCAGTAGGGTAATCTACTGGCTATGTAAACCCCATCTGGAGCAACACCGTGGAGAAACATATATAGTGACCCGCTAGTTTCGAGGAGGTGGCTTGAGTTGTATAGAGATATATGACCTAGATAGATGTTCATCAAAAACAGAACCCGGCTTATAAGTTTACTCATTTTTTCTATGTGTACTAAGGCAGAGGTGCAACTTAACGGTGCGATGGAAGAGTTTGCAGTTTCTTAAAAACGAAGAAATTTGATGTATTGTTATTGTTTTGTAGAGTAAGAAGGAGGGGTAAAGATGTTTAAAAGTAAGTTTAAAGTATTTTTAATGTTTTTAATTTCAGTAGTTGTTTCATCGTTTTTATCATGTGTTTCATTAGCAGAAAAAGAGGTCGTTATATTGCACACGAATGATGTTCATGCTAGGGCTAAGGATGATAAACTGGAGATAGGATATGCAAGATTTTGTACATATTTAAAGGATGTGAAATCTAGATCGAAGAATGATCCTATAGTATTAGATGCAGGAGATGTATTACACGGTGACATAATAGCTATTGCAGATAAAGGTAAAAGTATAGTAGATATACTGGATGCGATAGGATATACGGCGATGGTACCAGGCAATCATGATTTTAATTACGGGATAGACAGATTGATAGAACTATCAAGAATAGCTAAATTCAAAGTATTATCGGCAAATGTGGAAGATTTGGAAGGTAATACTATTTTTATGCCTTATATAATAGAGGAAAGAGAAGGGGTCAAAATAGGAATATTTGGGCTTTGTACACCAGAAACAGTCATAAAGACAAATCCTAAAAATGTAAAAGGAATAAAGTTTCAAGAATGCATTAAAGTATCGCAAAGAATGGTAGATGAACTAAAGAAGAAAAATGTAGATATGATAGTTTGTTTAGGGCACATAGGACTAGATACATCTAGCGTTATAACAAGTGATGTTATTTGTTCTAATGTTAGTGGAATAGATTTATTTATAGATGGACATAGTCATACTGAATTAGATGGTGGCTATAAAGTAAATAATTCATATATAGTATCCACAGGACAATATTTAAATAATATAGGACAAGTCACATTGATGTTTGATGATAATAATAAATTGAAAGATATAAAATGTGAATTAATAAGTAAGCAAGATATATTGTCGTTAGAAGAAGATCAAGAAATTCTAAAGCTTATAAATGATATAGAAGAAGAACAATTGAATGGAGAATTAGGTGAGGTTGTAGCACATACGGATATAAAATTAAATGGTGAACGTGATTGTGTCAGAACAGGTAGTACAAATATGAGCAAAATGCTGTCTGAAGCCATATATGAGTACACAAATGCGGATGTTGCCATATTGAATGGTGGTACAATTAGGAAGAGTATAGATGTTGGAGATATTACAAAAAGAGATATAATGAGTGTTCTTCCGTTTGAGAATACTTTAGTAACAAAAAAAATGACAGGAAATCAGTTAAAGAAAGTATTAGAAGAAGGTGTTGGATATTATCCAGTAGCTAATGGAGGTTTTCCGGATATTGCTGGAATGACATACAAATTTGATCCTAAAAGACCAAAAGGTAGTAGGGTTATTAGTATAAAAAAAGATGGTAAAGAAATAAAAATGAATAAAGAATATATAGTGGCACTATCAGATTATTTAGATGAGGGAGGAGATAATTATCCTTTTGCGGATATACCTTTAATAGATGAGCACGATCCAGTAAATGAAATATTTACTGAGTATTTAAGGAATAATCCTGTAACAGAAGATTCAAATGATATAATGAAAAAGACAAAGGTGGTTTTTACTCCAGTGGATGATTTGATAGCGTATAGAGTCAAAAAGGGTGATATACTATCTTATGTAGCAAAAGAGCAAGGTGTAGATGTTTACGATATTGCTAGGATAAATAATTTAGACTTAGAGAATCCAAGGATTTATGAAGGACAAATATTATTTACATTTAAAGATAAAGCAATTGTACCATGTGTGTGAAAATAAGTATATAAAAGCTGCAAGGATATGCCTTGCAGCTTTTTTGTATGGGCAAAGAGAATAAATAATAACGTAAGTACAGAGATGTCCCCCGCCTCTAAGCTTGAAAAAGCGTAGGTGGTGGGTACATATTTACAATGAAGACGAGAGTTCAAGCTCCGACGTAAATTTAACGCGTCCTTTAGGATGCACACGGATTTGAATGGTAAGTTGTAC
>JBGUYI010000089.1:0-3697 GCA_045118635.1 Acetivibrionales bacterium | reverse complement strand
CGAAATCAATTAGTCTAACATGTGAAATCGATTTCATAACATGGTGACATTATATAACGATTAGTTCAAAATTCCTATTAGTAATGTGTGATAACGATTTCATATATTTTTTATATGTTTTTCACAAAATTCGTACGCTACTGCTCCATTATCCTTGCAGAAATTGATTTAAACCAATCTTATAAATATAATAATAGTGAAAACGATTTCAATAATATTTTAGGAGTAAACATGAATATTAATCAAATAGCAAAGCTTGCAGGAGTTTCACCAGCAGCGGTCTCTAGATATTTAAACAATGGTTATCTAAGCGAGGAAAAACGACAGGCCATAGCAACAGTAATTGATGAAACTGGATATATTCCATCTACACAAGCTCAAACCCTCCGAACTAAAAAGACAAAAATTATTGGAGTTATCATCCCTAAAATTGATTCTGATTCCATTTCACAGGTTGTGGCTGGTATAGGTGAGGTATTAAACGAAAAAGGCTATAAAATGCTTTTGGCCAACACTGATAACCACGATGAAAAGGAAATAGAGTTTATTAATACCTTCAAACAGAATATAGTTGATGGAATCATATTACTTGGAACTGTACTTACTCCTAAGCACAAAAAAGCATTGAAGGATTTGAAAATCCCCTATGTTGTTCTTGGGCAGCAAACTGATCTTTCCACCTGTATTTTTCATGATGATTACACAGCTGCATACGAATTGGCAGATTACATCATAAGTAAAGGGCATAAAAATATTGGATATATTGGCGTAAATGACAAAGATATTGCTGTCGGTGTAAATAGAAAAAATGGATTCCTTGATGCTTTAAAAAAACATAACATCAAACTACCTAATGACTATATTAAAACCGGCTCATTTTACATGGATAATGGCTATGAAAATACCAAGTCTCTACTTAGCCAAAATAAAAATATTGATGCTATTTTATGTGCCACCGATACGATTGCATTAGGTGCCATCAAATACCTAAATGAAAATAAAATAAGAATACCAGACGATATTGCTGTCGCTGGTTTTGGAGAAAGTAAGCCATCTTCTATTCTTTCTCCTAGCCTTACTACAGTGCATTTCTATTACAGACAATGTGGAATTGAGGGAGCCATGTTCTTGCTAGAAAAAATCAATAAGCCTGATATCCCTGATAAGGCCATAAAATTAGGTTTTGAGATTGTAAAAAATCAATCTGTTTAAAAGTATTTTTACAATTATGGCACTTGTATTTAACATATTTACTTTTAATATGTTAGAAGTTTTTGCCAAAACTGACGAAGTAAAATTCTCTGCCGATTCTTCAGACTTTGTACTTCTCAGTGATGAATTAGTGCAAAAGGGGGTAAAGACTTAAAATATACGACGTATATCGTCCACAAGGCTATATAGCTGAACATTCTGGTCACAGCATAGTTAGTACAGTTGATTTAACCCTTTTTGATATGAATACTGAAAAAGATGTAGATATGGGTGGAACATTTGATTATTTTGGAGAACTTAGTCATCCATACTATACCGGTATTACTTCACAGCAGTATGCAACCAGAATGCTTCTTAGAGATGTTATGATTCGTCATGGTTTTAAACCTCTTGCAAAGGAATGGTGGCATTTTACTTTAAAGAATGAACCATATAAAGACACCTATTTTACTTTTCCTGTCACAACAAAATCTGTCGTTTCATCTGCAAATACTACCAGTTCTACTGCTTCAACTACTATGCTAGGTAATTCTCCTGATTGGATTGCAAAGTTATAATAGATACATTGGAAAATCTTGGGGGAAATTTATAGATTACAATCTTTTTTGCATTTTATTGGACAAATAGTTATAATTGCCTTGTATAAATTTTTATAAACTATAATTCCATATGGGGAGGCTAGAAAAAAATGGCAACAGAAAAAAAGACAACAAAGAATGCAGTAAAGAGTACTTCAGTCATTCAGTATCAGGGATTGGAGATTTCTGAGGCAGAGTGTACAAAGAAAGCTACAGCACAATTTCGAGTAGATTATAAAGGTGTTGAGCTTGAGAAACTTAAAATCTACATTAAACCAGAAGAACACAAAATTTATTATGTTGGTAATAAAGACTGTGCAGGTTCTGTAGATTTATAAGACTTTTAGAAGAGCCAATTCAAATGTTTAAATAACCTATGAATTGGCTCTTTCTTTACTCTCTCTATTAAGCTTTAGCTATTAATGAAATTAATCCCACAATCAATAGTATTGGGAATGCAATATAGATAAATCCGCCAAATACAAGTAATACTAATATAATTGGCAAAAAAACTATATATGTCATAATTTTAAATATTCCCCATGTAGCTCTAAAAGCTAATCCTATCAATTCTCCAAATATCATAAAAAATAAAATGCTAAATAATATAAACATATAAAACCTCCTTACACCACATCTATTGGGTAATCATCCATTACTAAAGCAGCAATTATATAAATAAGTATTCCACTACCACCAGCTAATGTCACTGCAGCCCATATCAATCTAACTATAGTTGGGTCTATGTCAAAATATTCTGCAATTCCTGCACAAACACCACATATTTTTTTGTTACTACTTTTATATAATTTTTTTCCGTTCATAATTTAACCTCTACTTTCTTTATACATTTATAATTAATAATTATTCTTTATCTGGTTCCTTAACTACAGGAGCATTATTAAACCTAATGTTACAAAAATATGATGCATTCAATAAACCTATTTCATTAGCTATAACTGGATATTTATTCATAAGCATAAGAATTTTGCATTTTCTTATTCTATCTTGAACTGTCATTTTAAATACCTCCAATCGATTTATTTTATTTTCTTGTTTATATTATATGAGATAATATCCTATATATATATAATAATTTACGCAAAAATTAATATTCTATTTTTCTTTTTCTGCAAAATATATATAATGTATAAACTAGTAGGTTATTCTAATGGGAAGAAAATCTATAAAAACAGATAAAAGTATATATATCATCGAAACTTCTAGATGATGATATAATATCTAAAATTGCTTGCAAAGATACTATCATTCATGAACTTTTACATACATGTAAAGGGTGTATGAGACATACTAGAAAATGGAAATACTATGCTGAAGTAATTAATCAAGTATATGGCTATAATATTAAACGAATAACTCAAGGAGAAGAAAAGGGTATTGAAAATTATGAAAGTCAAGAAATGAATATTAAATATATTTTTACCTGCGGTAAATGTGGTGCATTAGCTTGGTCTAAAACAATAGTTGGATAATATCTTTAATCTATTCAAAAAAGCCCTCCAAGACTTGATAAGTTTAAGAGGGCTTTTAATATAGTAGCGAGAGGGGGATTCGAACCCTCGACACCGCGGGTATGAACCGCGTGCTCTAGCCAACTGAGCTATCTCGCCATATTAATGGGTGGTGGTGGATTCGAACCACCGAAGCAATTAGCAGCAGATTTACAGTCTGTCCCCTTTGGCCACTCGGGAAACCACCCACAAATTAATGCGCGATCAGGGGTTCGAACCCTGGACACCCTGATTAAGAGTCAGGTGCTCTGCCAGCTGAGCTAATCGCGCTCATTAAAATACTATTCATTTATAGGGTGGGTAGAGGGGTTCGAACCCTCGACCTTCGGAACCACAATCCGACGCGCTAACCAGCTGTGCCACACCCACCATATT
>JBGUYI010000088.1:0-2844 GCA_045118635.1 Acetivibrionales bacterium | reverse complement strand
CCAGATAATTCTTCTAGTTTTTTTATTGAAAATGCCAAAAGGTCGGTTTCATATACCGATTTGTATCCATTAACTATGCATAGTGTTCTTTCGAGCCCCATTCCAGTATCTACATTTTTACGTTCCATTGGGCTTAATTTTCCGTCTGAATCTTTGAAATATTGCATGAATACATTATTCCAAATTTCGAGGTATTTCCCACATGAGCAAGCAGGTGAACAATCATCACTACACTTATCTTTTCCCGTGTCTATAAACATTTCTGTGTCTGGTCCACATGGTCCAGTTTGTCCAGCTGGTCCCCACCAGTTATTTTCTTTAGGCAAGAAGAATATTTGCTCATCTTTTAATCCCACAGATTTCCATATTTCTGCACTTTCATTATCTCTTGGACAACTCTCATCTCCTGCAAAGACACTAACGTTTAATTTGGTTGTATCTATACCTAAAACCTTGGTTAAAAATTCATAGGAATATGCAATACTTTCTTTCTTAAAATATGCACCTAAAGACCAGTTCCCAAGCATCTCAAAAAATGTGCAGTGGGACTCATCTCCAACCTCATCTATATCGCCTGTTCTAACACAGATTTGTACGTCTGTTAATTTGTCTCCTGCTGGATGTTTTTCTCCAAGGAGATATGGTACTAATGGATGCATGCCAGCTGTGGTAAATAATACAGTTGGATCATTCTCTGGTATTAAGGAAGCTGTAGGTATTACAGCATGACCTTTGCTCTTAAAGAAATCTAAATATAGTTTTCTTAATGTTTCTGAGTTCATTCTTTCACTCATTTTTTATTCCTCTTTTTCTAAAAATTCTAATTTTTCTATATGGCATCCTAAAGACTCAAGCATATTGAATGTCTTATTTTGCACTATTGTATCTGTAACAGATTTTGTAAATGCTAGGGAAACTTTCCCGTTTGCTGTTACTGCAGCTAGATTAACTGTGGCATTTTTAGATACGTTCAAATTGAATATAACCTTATCTATACCAAAGGAATCATCTAAACTTAGCAATCCCATATTGCTAAATATTATAGTTTGTCTTGACTTTAAAAACAACCTAGAAAACCTACTTATAGCAATTTTTAAAAATAATGGTGTTATTTTTAGTGTTATAAGTCTCTCGCTTCTAACTAATGTAGAAATAACTCGAGCCATTTTATCCTTTTGTGCCTTATCCTTTAGTTGCTCATCTGCCATTCTTATATAGTCTTCTAAAGAATAGCTTGGATCTGGTTTAACGATAATCCTTATAAAATGTACAAAATTTCTAACAGTAATGCTTGGAAATAAATTTCTAAGGTTAATTGGAACCATTAAAACAATACTCTTCTTCTTTTCTACGTGTTCTCTTGTCCTTGCAATGGAGTACATCAACACACCAGAAATAAAAGATGTTACTGTTGCATTATATTTTTTACATAATGCTTTAATTTCATCTTGAGGAACAGATATTCCGTCTGCACTCTTATGAGCAAGAGTACCACCAAGTAATATAGGTTTATCTCCAAGAAGTTCTTTGAGATTGACTTCCTTGAGTTTTATAGGCTCATAAACCTTATGGAAATAATTCTCCACTTCTTCCTCAGATGTTATAGCATCTAAATCTCTAACATTTTTTAAATTTGGGTTAAGACCAATAGCTTTGGCATAATGTGCCATCATAACCTTTAGGAATTCCATAGCACCAGAGCCATCACATACAGCATGGAAGAAATCTACAACTATCAACTTACCTTTATAAGATACTTTAATGTTGTGTCCATTATTTTTCTTTCTGTCTATTGCTGAGAGAACTGTATTATCAAATTCAAAAATAGGCAACTCTGTATCAATGTGTTCAAAATAATGCCAAGCATAACCTGCCTTAAGTTTAACACTCATAGAATGGAATCTTCTTAGAGCAGCATTAGCACTATCCTTTAGCACATCAGGATTAACATCATCTTTCATTATGACAGTATACCTAAATAGGCTCTGATCTTTCTTCGTATTAAAGATTGGATAGAACCTAGATGATGTATCTAATGCGTATGTTGTCTTATTATCTTTCATAATATAGTTATAATAGTTATTATATAGTAATAAGTCAAACAATATGGCATAAAATCGGATTTTTCAGTTTTTAAAATTTTTGCCTATTTTTTAAACGAAAAAGCACTTTAAGTGCCGATTGTGTTGCGTAAACTCAATTTTTTTAATAATTTTCAAGCAAAATTATGTATTCGCAGGGCGCATTTGTAGGCAAATAATTGGTTCCAACGTTTGCTAGTCTAAATGTAACTCCATCCACTCTTTTCATAAGATTTGCACTGTATAAGTTATCATCTTCTATGTTGTGATATATCATTATGCCCTTTGTAGATGTATCTTGCAAGGTATCTATCTTATTAGCATAATACATACCATCATATTCGTCATATTTATACTCAGAGATATCGCCTATTGAAACCATATAGGTTAGAAGATCATGCAATGTTGCATACTCTGCACTCTTTAAAAACACCTTATCTCCAATAGTTAACTTAACTACTCCTACCTCTACTTCTTCCCCTGGTTCATCTACTTCTTTTCCGCCTAATCCGTATACACACGAGCATAAAGATAACATGCTACCGATAAGTAGTATTAGTACAAATATTGATAGGTAAAGTCGTTTCGATTTCATATTTAAATTTTAACACGTAGCGCTAAATAATATCAATATTGCCCAATTTTGTCGTTTTAAGTTTACAAAACTTAATGTGACTTTCGTTATGTTGACTTATTTTTTATACACGTGTATAATAACTCTTGATACTATCTTATATAAAGGAGATTAATTATGTATACAAGA
>JBGUYI010000087.1:0-9645 GCA_045118635.1 Acetivibrionales bacterium | reverse complement strand
CAAAATATGGACATAGTGAAATAGTAGAAGAATTATTAAATAAAGGAGCATTAGTAAGTATTTGTGATAAAGATGGAAAAACGGCATTAACTTATGCAAGAGAAAGTGAAAATTATAAAATAAAAGATCAAATTTTGAATAATCTTGAGGAAAGATTTAAAGAAAAAATGCCCAATAATATAAATGAAGTGGATGAAAATGGAAGAACTCAATTGGTGAAAGCATTAGAAAATAAAAACCATGATTTTGCGCTTTATTTAATAGAAAAAGGAGCGGATTTAAATAATACATTAAAATATATTTTAAAAAATGAAAATTTGGGGTTGTTGAGGATAGCATTAGAAAGAGAGGATAATATTTTAAATTTAAAAGATAATCAAAATATAAAGGTGATAAATGAATTTCTAAAAAGCGATAGTAATATAAAGGAAAATGTATTAAAAATATTATTAGAGAAAGGGTTAGACATAAATGAATTAGAGAAAAATTTTGAAATAGGTATATTTAAAAAAGGCCAAGATAGACAAGAAATACGAAAAATTATAGATGAAGTTTTAAAACAAGATAACAATGCACTAGAATTATTAACTGGTAAAATAAAAAGAGTAGATATAATACCTAAAAAGGAAGGTTACAGAATAGTATTAAGAAAGGTAAAAGAAAAAGGAGATAGAACATACGAAAAAGCATATAAAAGATATACATGTATAAAAGAATCTGATGGATATAAGCTTATAAAGTTACAAAAAAAGAAAGACAGATGGGAAATATTAAAATTCATACGAAAATTTAAAAAATTATTCAGAAGGATATATAGACGCATGAAGGTTAGTGTAAAAAAATATGAAGAATTAGAAAAAGATACAACAAAAATGAAAAACACATCAAGAGAGTATATTATAAAAACAAAAGAAATGACAAAAAATAAATAGACTAGTCAAAAGAATCTGATTAAGAAGAGCATGTGAAACTTATCTAAAGCTTATTAAAAAAGATCATTCGGTAAAAAGTAGAGGAACAGATTAATTAATATTCTCAAAAAGCTTGACAATTGTAAAATAATGTAATAAAATAATGTTAATTGTAAAAATGGAATATGCAGGTAAAATAGCATATATGTTATGTTTTTGTTTTGACAAAAGATAGTATTTAATGTAAAATCAACATATGGAGTAGATACAAATCAAGTAATTTGTAGGAGTGAAAGGATGGTATTTTTGGCGAGTGGTTTTAGAAAAAAGTTTTACACAATAGGGGAAGAGATTGCTAATTCTATAACGCATGGATTAGGTGCGTTGTTAGCGATTGCAGCTTGTGTTATATTGATAGTGTCTACATCTATAAAAGGTGGAGCATTAAGAATAGTTAGTTCGTGTATATATGGCGTAAGTCTTATAGTAATGTTTACTATGTCTACGTTGTATCATGCTTTAACTAATGAAAAAGCAAAAAGTGTGTTTAGAGTATTTGATCACACATCTATTTTTTTGTTAATAGCAGGGACATATACACCAGTTGCGTTAATAACTTTAAGAGGAAAGCTTGGATGGACAATATTTGGAATAGTTTGGGCAATTGCAATTATTGGAATTGTACTAAATTCTATAAATATAGAAAAATTCAAGAGATTTTCTATGATATTGTATATTGCAATGGGGTGGTGTGTTTTATTTGTGCTACCTAAACTAATACAATGTCTAGATATTAGAGGATTAATATTTTTATTAATTGGTGGCCTATTATACACGATAGGTTTGATTTTTTATAAATTAAAGAAAATACATTATATGCATTCTATTTGGCACGTATTTGTTTTAGCTGGTGCTATTATGCATTATTTTTGTATACAATTGTATGTAATATAGATAAAGGAGTTATATAAGGGGACATAATATGGAAAAAGAATTAGATAATGTTAGGATTTGTCATAAAGATGGCAGAAAGATAGCAATAGGAACTGGTAAATATAAGCCTGAGAAAGTAAGAGATATAAAAGAGATGCTAGAAGATGTTGCAGCTAAATATGGAAGTAATATTGCTTTTAAGTATAAAAAAGATGGCAAGATAATTCAAAAAACTTTTTTGGATTTCGAGAAAGATGTAAATAATATGGGTACAGCACTTATGAATCTTTGTTTAAAAGATGAAAAGGTGGCCATAATAGGTAACAATAGTTATAAATGGAGTGTTTCCTATATGGCTGTTTTGAATGGAGTGGGAGTTTGTGTACCACTTGATAAGAGTTTACCAAAAACAGAAATAAAGAATCTCATACAAAGAAGTGATGTAAGAGCAATTTTTTATAGCAAAGAGTATGAAGAAATTATGAAGGAATTATCTAAGGAAATTGATACAATAAAATATTATATAAGTTTTGATAAAATTGAAAAAGAAGATGATCAGTTTTTGAGTTTTGATGTTTTATTAGAAAAAGGTGATAGGCTTTTAGATTTAGGTAGTTATGAGTATGTAGATGCAATAATAGATGTGCATAAAATGGCTGTATTGTTGTTTACGTCAGGGACTACAAAGAAATCAAAAGGAGTCATGTTATCTCATAAGAATTTAGCATCTAATATAGAAGCACTGACAGGGGTTATAAGATTTAATACTAGTGATGTGCATTTATCTTTGTTGCCAATACATCACACATTTGAAAATACCATAGGATTTTTATTTATGTTTCATGAAGGAGTATGTATAGCATATTGTGATGGGATAAGACATATAGCAAGTAATTTAAAAGAGTTTAATGTTACAATATTGCTTGCGGTACCGGCAATATATGAAGCTATGTATCAAAAAGTTCGTAGTGGCATAAGAAAATCTGGTAAAGGTATATTTGTTTTATTATTAAGATTGATAGGTAGTTTGTTTTTACAATTTGGTATAGATATAAGGAAAGGATTAATGAGGTCTGTAAGAAAAAGTTTTGCACCGAATATAAGACTCATGGTGAGTGCGGCAGCGCCTCTTGATAAAAAAATAATAAGATTTTTCTCATCCCTTGGAATAACATTTTTCCAAGGATATGGATTAACAGAGACGTCACCTTTGGTAGCAGTTAATACAGAGGATACGTTGGTGCCTGGAACAGTAGGACCTCCAGGATATAATATAAGAGTTACTATAGATAATCCTGACAAAAATGGAATGGGAGAGTTATTAGTAAAAGGTAATAATGTTATGATGGGATATTATCAGGATAAAGAGTCAGATGATGAGGCATTTACAGATGATGGATGGTTTAGAACAGGTGATATTGCCATATTAGGTGAAGATGGATTACTTAGAATAACAGGAAGAAAAAAATCTATGATAGTTTTTAAAAATGGGAAAAAAGCTTTTCCTGAGGAGTATGAAGAAATGATAAATAAAATTCGAGGAGTAAAAGAATCTTTTGTGTGGGGTAGTAAAACGAAAGATGGGAACGTACAAATATGTACTAAAGTTGTTATAGATGAAACAGAAGATGTCGATAATATGGTTAAGGTTGTAGAAAGTTATATAAAGAGGATAAACTTCAATTTACCTAAATATAAAATAATTAGATATTTTGTTTTAACTAAGAAAGATTTAGTAAAAACTACAACGTTAAAAATAAAAAGAAATATTGAAAATACTAATATGGATAAGTACTTGAAAGAAAAGGGCTGTGACATGAGGAAGTTAAATAAAAGTTTTATATAAAAATTTAGCAAAGAGTGTGTGTATGCTCTTTGCTGTTAATAAGACAGTATAAGTAAATTAACAAGTGGATGATATTTAATTAGATAATGTCGACTAAAGCTTAAGGGGGATAAAAAAATGCCAGAGAAAAATTTGTGGAAAAAAGATAAAAGTATTTATACAAAAAAGATCTATGAAGAAAATATAAACAAATTAGAACAAAAAAGGTATGAAATTGAGCCAGCGACAGAAGAGGAAAAAATAAATTTTGAAAAAATGTATTTAATGACTGGGATTGAGTTTATAAAAAAGATAGTTGACAAAGAGTTTAAAAAAAGAATTGAAAGATCAAAAAAGAGTGAAATAAAAAGATTAGGTGATTTAAATAATTTGTGGGAAGCTGCAAATACCAGATTAAATATAGCTGTTAATTTATGTGAAAATAAAGATGAATTAAAAGAGGCATCAAATAGAATATGTGAAATAGCATCTTCATTGCCATGTAAGGATATTCGTACATACAATATGCAACCCGAGTGGCAAAAACCGATTATGGGAATTAATTTAGCCATTCAAAATTATGAGTTGTTGATAGATGATTTTTTAAATAAATTAGGTTCAAATGGTTTATTGAAGATAAGCAAGCAAAGAGAGATAGAAATGGATTATTCAAATAGAGAAGAGTTAGATTCAAAATTAGAAGACGCTGTATTAAAAGCGGATATAAGTTCTATATTAAAGAGTCTAAAGGAAGGAGCTTATGTGGATTTAAAGTTAGAATCTGATGATTTTAACTTTAATTTTAAGCCATGTACGCTATTTAATTATATGTTGATGAGTAATAATGATAGTGCGGCAATAGATATATTAAAATATGGAGCGAACGTGAATATAAAGAGTATAAATAGCGAAGGTAATGTATTTATACCTATTTTATATGCTTTAGAGAAAGATAATGTAAAACTTGTAATTTCAATGTTAAATAATGGGGCTATACTAAGCGAAGATTTTATAGGTAAGGATATAAAGACTTTGTTTAGAGAGGTTTTAGGAATTGATAGGAGTTTATCAAATTTAAAGAAATTAGATAAAAATGTTTTAGAAGATATATACATAAATGGTTTTATAACATTAGATGAGATGAAAGAGGTATCTAAAAAAGATGAAAAGAAAATTTTAATTGAAGCCTTAGAAAAAAATAATGATATATTGATTTCGAAGTTATTATCAGGCGGTGTAGAATATTATAAAGATAGTGAGTTATCATATAAGATAGAAAATTATTTTAGATTATATATAGACAAAGATGAGTTGTTGTATTTATTTAAACCGTGTCAATTTTCGCATATTTTTAGTGAAATTCCAAAAGAAGAAATTATAACAAGGATGTATATTAGTGATTTAATATCTGTTGATAAAATAATTAGTATATATAAAAGAAATAGAGACTATGTTCTAAATAAGCTTTTGCAGCTAGGTGGTGAATTATTATTTATTAATTTTTTAAATAAATTAATAAATAATAATATTGATAAAGATAGGGCAAAAGAGTCATTAGAAACATATCTAAGAAAGACAAAAGATGAAGATAGTATAGTAGGGATGTATATTAATGGATTAATATCAATTGACACTATGAGTGATGTTTTAGGTAAAGATATAAATTATTTTGTGAATAGTGCCATAAATAAAGGTAATGATATGTTAATTATAAAATTATTAAATTCTGGAGCTAATTTATATAGAAGTGATAACAACATGGTATACAAGGTGAAAGATATGATAGATATGGTTAAAAATTATTTAGAAAATGATAAGAAGAAAGAGGCATTAGAACAAAATAGAGATATGAAAGATATTGTAAATAATTATGAAAGATTATTACGAAAAGAGAATAATAAAAATTTAGAAAAAGAAAATATGGACTATGATGAAATAAATAGTAAAATAAAATTACCAAGATTGCCGTAAAGTCCCTAACTTTAGATATGGGGATATAAGGCAACAAATTAGTTTTTGCTAATTTTGTACCGTTATGATAGAATACATGTCACTAAATGACAAGCTAGTGTGAATCCTACAATTTTAATTATGGGGAGCAGTCAAATAAGTAGGCATATATAAGAAATGTTTTCTATCTCTTAGATGTATAGTGGAGATAGAAATTTTCTTTTTGGATAAATAGTTCAAGATTTGGTATGTTTTCTACGTAAGATGTATATTCTTTGAAGTTTTATATAAAAATATATCAAAAAGATTGTAAAGAATGCAAAAAATGGATATTATTAACTGTAAAAGTACTAAAAAATATAGTATAATAATTATTACAGGGGATAATATTATAAATAGGGAGGTGTGTTAAATTGAAAAATATTATGAAATATTGTTTAAGAGAGAATTTAAAAAAAGAAAGATTAAAAATTGCGACTTTAGGGGTTGCAGTAGGAGCACTTCTTGGGGTATCGGCTGGAGTATTGATGACAGATAAGGAAAAGAGAAAGAAAATAAAAGAAGGTTCTATGAAAATTGCAAAAAAAGCAGGAGAATTAGCAGATGAGGCCAAAAAAATTATAATAAAAACACACAATGGATGTTGTAAGGGAAAAGAAATAGTAGAAGTTTGTCCAGACGACTAGAGACCATTTTTTGTTCAATAAAAAAATAAGAAAATATTAGATAGTGTAAAGAAAATAAAAAAAGATACAAAAGGATAATTAAAAAAGGGGAATTTTAATATGTGTATACCAATAGAGTATTGTTTTTATTTTTTATTAGCTGTTTTATGTTTGGCTTTGCTAAGTTTATTGATAGTGATTTTTGTAAATGTCAATAAATTTATGAAAGCCTTAAATGAATTGTTAAATCAAAATAAAGATAACTTAACAGATACATTAAACGAAGTTCCTGAATTACTAAAAAACACAAATGATCTGGTGGTTTCTAGTAAGAATATTGCACAAAATGTAGAAAAGACAGTAGATAATGTTTCATGCTTTGTTGAAGAAAAGACATCTATATATGGCGGGATACTTGGAAGTATAATAAAAATGATTTTGGAGTTTATACCAAAATTCAAAAAATAAAAAAGGATAGCCAGTATTTTCTTTTGGGGATATTGGCACTTTTTTGTTTGGTTATTTGTGAACATGATAACAAAAGTGAAAAAACGGAATGGGAAGTGATCTAATGAACAAAGGATATAAAAAAGGATTGAGTATTAAAGAAGTAGAAGAGAGAATTGCTAAGGGACTTAACAATTATAATGATGTACCAAAAACTAAAAGTATTGGAGAAATACTTATAGACAATATTTTTACATATTTTAATTTTTTGAATGTAAGTTTAGGACTTGCTGTATTTGTAGTTTATATGTTTAATAATCAAATTTTAGAAGGTTTAAAAAATTGTTTATTTTTAGGAATTGTTTTGGTTAATTCAGCGATTAGTATTGCCGAAGAAATAACGTCTAAGAGAATAATTGATAATTTGTCTGTTGTTTCAGAATCTAAGGCTATTGCGTTAAGAGATGGTGAAGAGGTAACGTTATCTTTGGAGGAAGTGGTTATAGATGACGTGATAAAGTTATCCATGGGGAATCAAATTGTATGTGATAGTGTTGTTTTAGAAGGTGAGATTGAGGTAAATGAATGTTTGGTAACAGGTGAAAGCGACTCAATTAAAAAGACAAAAGGAGACAATCTTTTGAGCGGTTCTTTTGTTGTTTCAGGGAATGCATATGCTAAAGTTGTTCATGTAGGTAAAGAAAATTATGTATCAAAGATAACCAGAGAAGCGAAATATAAAAAAGAAATTAATTCTATTATGATGGGTTCATTCACAAAAATACTTAAAATATTATCTGCAATGATAATACCTATTGGAATATTTGTATTTTTCAGTCAATACAACACAACTAAGAGCGTAGAAGAAAGTATAAAAAATGGAGTTGCGGCCTTAATTGGGATTATTCCAGAGGGGCTAATATTGTTAACATCATCTGTTATGACAGTAGGTGTTATAAAGTTATATAAAGTTAACGTATTAGTGCAACAGCTACAAGCTATTGAAATTTTAGCAAGAGTTGATACTATATGTCTTGATAAAACAGGGACATTAACAGAAGGTAGGATGAAATATGCAGGAGTAATTGAATCAAAAGAATACACAAAAGAAGATATTGAGAAATATTTAAAAAGGTATGTTCTTGCAAGTATGGATAATAATCAAACTATGGCTGCATTAAAGAAGTATTTTAAAGGAGCAAAAGAAAACTTTAAAGATAAGGTTTCATTTTCTTCAGATATAAAATGGGGAGCTATAGAATTTGATGATTATTCATTATATTTAGGGGCACCTGATATAATTTTAGGAGACAATGTAGATAATAAAATAAATGATTATGTTGAAGATTATAGGGTGCTTGCGCTTGGGATAAAAGAAGGAAGTATAGATAAAGAGTTAAAAGATGTTATAAAGATTGGATATATTTTAATTGAAGATGTTATAAGACCTTCAGCAAAAGAGACATTAGATTATTTTAAAAATAATAATGTTGATGTGAAGATAATATCCGGAGATAATGTAAAAACTGTTATGTCAATTGCTAAAAAAGTTGGATTAGATGACATACAAGGAATTGATATAGGTAATTTAACAGATGAAGAATTAGAGGATATTATAGATAGCTATCAAGTATTTGGTAGATGTAAACCTGAGCAAAAGAAAACAATAATCAAGTATTTAAAAAGTAAAGGTCATGTTGTAGCAATGACAGGGGATGGAGTTAATGATGTTTTAGCATTAAAAGAGAGCGACTGTGCTATATCAGTCAAATCTGGAAGTGATGCGGCACGAAATGTGAGTCAATTAATACTTTTAAATAATGACTTTAACTCTTTACCTAATGTAGTAAAAGAAGGTAGACAAACAATAAATAATATAGAAAGAAGTGCATCATTGTTATTAGTGAAAACTTTGTTTATTTTGATGCTGATTGTATATAGTGTAGTATCGTGTCAAAAATTTTTCTTTATACCTATTCAACTAACATTTATTACCACATTTACGATAGGTACGCCATCCTTTATTCTTGCATTAGAGCCTAGTGATAGATTGGTAAAAGGTAATTTTATGTTAAAGATTTTTGCAAAAAGTTTGCCAACGGCGTTAACAGTTGTATTTAATATTGTTCTTGTATCTATATTTAAAAATGTATTTAATTTAAGTCAAGAATTACAAAATAGTATTAGTGTTATGTTAACAACTATTGTTGGATTATATTATTTGTTTAGAATATGTTATCCATTGAATTTTTATAGAGGATTATTATTTTTTACTATGCTTTGCGGATTTTTGTATAGCATAATATATTTACCTGGATTTTTCAATTTAGTATTTTTGAATGAAATGAGTCTTTTAATAATGTTTGTTTTAATTATAGATTCATTCTATATTTATAAAATATTTAATTATTTTACAACGTTTATATTTAATAAATTTGATGATACTATTGAGGTAGAATCTGACATATATAAAATTAAGGTGTAACGAAACTTTCTAAAAGTTGTAGATTTAATTATAAAAATATATTTGAGATATCAGTAGTTTATGATAATAAAAAAAATGATTAAAAAGCAGTGAACACTCGTTCTTTAGTCGTGAGTTAGCTTTGAAAGAACTTGAATTTTAGTAAAATTTGTGTTAGTATACAGGCATAGTACGTAGGGATAGAGACTTTATTATGGCGGTACTAACCACGTATAAAAAAATCCTTGCTGGTGACAGTAAGGTAAAGGATAGTAAAAAGGTGTAGTATATTATGATTTTAGGAAGTGAGGAAGAGAGATAGTTATGCAACTAGGAAAGACTAATGGAAAATACAGAGATAGACTTTTTAAATTTATTTTTGGCAACCCAGAGAATAGAGAATGGACACTTGAGCTTTATAATGCAGTAAATGGGTCAAATTATGATAAT
>JBGUYI010000086.1:0-2053 GCA_045118635.1 Acetivibrionales bacterium | reverse complement strand
TGTGATATAATGTCAATAGTAGAGGCAGTTGAGATCTATGTGATTTTAACTGCTTTTATTTTGTAGTTGTTGTAGTAAGAATAGGAGGTAGTATCATATTATGCAAAAAAGGATAACATATGAAACATATTATGGTAAAGTAAATTCTAATCTTAAAGCAGTAATGGATAGAAAAGAAATATCAATCAATGTTATGAGTAGGTTGGCAGATATTAAGTATGATGTCGTAAAAAGATATTATTATAATGAAATTTATCAGGCCGATTTACAACTATTAGCAAAATTTTGTTATATTTTAGATTGCAAAATTGATGAGATTTTGTGTTATAGTTATTCTAATGAAGTAGTAAGTAATGCAAGAGTTTAACAGCTCTTGCTCTTTTTTTTTGCATTTTTTTTCTTTTTTTTTAATTGTTTTTTCCATTTTTATATTAGTTCAAAATTATATTTGTTTTTCTTTTTGATTTATACAAAATTATGGGGTACAATGTGTATAATGAGTGATAACTATGAGGAGATGGGGAAATAATAAAAGTTCCCTAATTAGAGTACTCTAAACAGGGAATTGACTTTACACTTACCTAATGCTAGTATAGAAACCAAGTTATGAAATTACATTCTGTTTGGGGGTTTGTTATGAGTAAGTATTATTTCATCTTAATTGCTTATTTATCATTTGTTAAATTATTTATTAGTGAATTTTTTATAATCAATTTTAATGGAGAGTAATTGACTTTGATGTCTTTTGCTCTCTTTTTAGTTTAAAGGAGGGTATAAGGATGAGTAAAAAAAGAACTGATTTTTTAAGCGGATTTGTAGTGGAACAGTATCCCATTGATATTTTAAAACAAATTATCAATTCGGTAGTTGATATAGTTGATAATTTTATAATTGAGTTAGGAGAAGATGAATATTTATCACTTTCTTCTACATCGAGATATGATGAACGAGTGGGAAGTTCGCAAAGGAATACAACATCTAAAATTGAAACTATGTGTATTAAAAAAATGAAATCTGAAGAAAAGATGAAAGAATTTATTTATAAATATGGACAAGCATTAAACTTTCTTAATAGAGAAGAAAGACAAGTATTTATACATTTATTCATTAAAAAATCAGATACACTTACAATTTATGATGATATGAAAATAGGATCTAATCAATATAATGTTATTAAAAAAAGTGCCATTGTACGATTTAGTATTAAAATGGGACTAGAAAAATTTGTACCCTTATTTAGAAATGAAACTAATTTGAAAGATAATTAGTTTTTTTATGAGTTTATAGGGATCTCGCTATCAAAAAACTAAATATAATGAAAGGAGTGATTATTATGTATCAAAAGCAAAAAATACCGTAGTAAATAAAATAAGAAATTTGTAAAAAAAACTCTTGCAAAATTTCATTTTTTAAGTGATTAATAGTATAGATAAAAAACTCTATATTTGGCTATTTTAAGCCATTTTAAGAGATGCGAATGTGAGGGTTGATGAGTTATGAGAGAAATAAATAAATCTCGTAGAATTAAAGTTATTTTATTTACTTGTATAGTTGTAATTGGAATAGCAGTATTTTTAGTTATTAGCAATAACAAAAACTCTACATTAGTTAGTAATACTAATAAAGTTGATAAAAATATTATTGAGTTAGTTGATGATAAAAATGATATTGATGAAGAAATATTTGTTGAAGATAAGGGAGAAGAAAGTACAACTGAAGAAATAAAAACAGAGGTTAGCAACACTCCAAAAAGTGAAGAAAAGAAAAAAGTAGTTAATAATCAAACTAAATCAAATACTAGTTCAAAAACTAATAAACAGGAAAGCACTATTAATCAAGAACAACCTATACAACAACCTACAACTACTCCTAAACAAGAAGAAGTAGTTAATAGTTCAAATCAAGATAATAGTTCTAATAATGAAACACCAAAGGTCGAACAAGAAACACCAAAAGAAAATACTGACTTATATAATTCTATTACACACGGAAAATGGGAAACTGATATTAATGATAGTAGTAGTTTATGTGAGGCAAAAGGTGTTAGAATTGC
>JBGUYI010000085.1:0-25562 GCA_045118635.1 Acetivibrionales bacterium | reverse complement strand
TAAAAAAATTTTTTTTCATAAAGTATCATCCTTTCAATTTTTAAATGTATTTTTAAAATATGTCACCACAATAATATCATAAAGAATTGAAATGTCAACAAAAAAGCCCATAATGTCAACAAAAAAAGCCCATTTTGTAAAATAAATATGATTAACTTATGATAATGTCTTAAGTATTAACTTATGAAAATGTCTCAACAAAAAAATAAAAAAACAAGCCCACTTTGTACAACAAATGGGCTTGTATGTGTATTCATATTATGAATCCAGTGTAGGTTTACCATATCTATATATTACATCACCTGGGATGTCTATATATTCATTCCAACAAATCCAACTTCTGCTAGAATCTAACTTTGCTGTTTTCCATAGTCCATATATGTTTTTTAAATCACAGTAGTTGGGGATTTGGTCAATATCATCATTCATATCATAATACAAAACTTTTCCATCATCGAAAGTAACTAGTAGTACATAATTATCTAAAAGTTCAAATTCTTTTATTCTTATTATCACCTAAACACACACCTTTCAATATTATTTAAGAGGAGGTAAATGATAAACGTTTTGAGTATCCCACATTTTAATTAATTCATTCTTATACATTGTCATCCACTCTTGTACAAATTTTTTAGCTCTATTAGGTAAATCCCCATTAATCATTTCAAAAGTTTCAATATCAAATACTCCTAAATAATCCCCATATATAGCATGAATATGTTTTGGCTCATGTTCTTTTGGTTTTAGGTACATTTTTAAAACGATTCCGTAGAATCTTGTGATTTCTGGCATTTTATTTTCCTCCCAAACGAAAGTCTAAATCTATTTAAATTATATATATAAATAATGAAAAATTCAATAGAATAAGCCCATTTTGTGCAACAAAATGAGCTTATACCTAACTTGTATTATCTATCAGCTGTACGCTTATTATCCACAAGATTTTTTGTTTCTATTGCTATAGCTAATTCTTCATTAGTAGGGACTACTAATGTTCTAACTGTAGCATCAGGAGAACTTATATCAATTTCGATACCATGAGTATCGTTTTTGTGTTCATCAATTTTTATGCCTAAAAATTCTAAGCCATTAGTTATAGAACGTCTTATGTAAGAATCATTTTCACCACAACCTGCAGTAAATACAATAACATCAACACCGCCCATTTCTACTATATATGAACCGATGAATTTTCTTACACTTAATACAAACATGTCTAAAGCGAGTTTAGCTCTTTTATTTGTATCCTTAACAGCTTCTATATCACGGAAATCGCTGCTTATACCAGATACACCTAATATTCCACACTTTTTATTTAATAATGTATTAACTTCTTTTATAGAAAGTTTTTCTTTGTTCATTATATAATCGATTATAGCAGGGTCAACATCTCCACATCTAGTTCCCATAACCAATCCAGCAAGTGGAGTAAATCCCATTGATGTATCAATTGCTTTACCATTCTTTACTGCACATAGACTAGCACCATTTCCAAGATGACAAGTTATTATTTTTAAATCTTCTATATCTCTATTTAATATGTCAGCGGCTCTATTAGCAACATATTTGTGTGATGTTCCGTGAAAACCATATTTTCTAATAGAATATTTTTCAGATAATTCATAAGGTATCGCATAAAGATAAGTACTTTCATTCATTGTTTGATGAAAAGCAGTATCAAATACAGCAACCATAGGAGTATTAGGCATCAAAGATTGACATGCAAGAATACCTGATAAATTTGCAGGATTATGCAAAGGTCCAAGCTCAATGCATTCAGTAATTGCTTCAATAACAGAATCATTTACTATAACAGATTTACTAAATTTACTTCCGCCGTGTAGTACTCTGTGTCCAACAGCACTAACTTCATCTAAACTTGCAATAACACCTATTTCCTTATCTAAAAGCATGTCCAATACCAATTTTATAGCAACTTCATGGTTTGGCATAGCTATCTTTGTAACTTTTTTTTCTTTTTTGTTGTCATAATTCAAAATAGAATCTGATAATCCAATTCTTTCGCATAAACCTTTTGCGATAACATTTTGATTGTTCATATCAATAAGTTGATACTTAAGAGATGAACTACCAGAATTTAAAACTAAAATTTTCATAATAAAAAAACTCCTTTTTATATATTTTGTGCTTGAACACAAGTTATAGCAATAACTCCAACGATATCATCAGCACTGCAACCACGAGATAAATCATTAACAGGTTTTGCAATACCTTGAGTAATAGGTCCGTAAGCTTCAGCTTTTGCTAAACGTTGAATTAATTTATATGATATATTTCCGCAGTTTAAATCAGGGAATATAAGCACATTAGCGTTACCTGCAACACTACTATCTGGAGCTTTGTATTTTCCAATTGAAGGAACTAATGAAGCATCAGCTTGAAGTTCGCCGTCTACTAAAAGTTCTGGAGCTTTTTCATGAACTAATTTAGTTGCAGAAATAACTTTTTCAGTTAAAGGAGTAAGTTTTGCACTACCTTTAGTTGAGTATGAAAGCATTGCAACTTTAGGTTCAGCCATAACTAAATCTTTGAAAGATTTTGCAGACGAAATAGCTATTTCAGATAATTTATCTGCATCTGGATCTTCGACTAGTCCGCAATCTCCAAAAACAAAAGTTCCATTTTGTCCATATTCGCAATTTGGAACATCCATTACAAAAAATGAAGATACAATTTTAGTGTTAGGAGCAGTTTTCAAAATTTGTAGTGATGGGCGTAATGTATCTGCAGTTGAGTGGCAAGCACCTGCTACCATACCGTCTGCTATACCTTTTTTAACTAACATAACACCAAAATAAAGAGGATCTAATATAGTAGTTTTCGATTGTTCTAAAGTAACCCCTTTTTTTTGTCTCATTTCAAAGAATGAATTAACAAAGTCGTCATAATATTCTGATGTTTTAGGATCAATTATTGTTGCACCACTAATATCATGTCCATCAGCAACTTCCATAATTTCATTTTTGCTACCTATTAAAATTATGTTAGCAATACCTTTTTTTAATATAGTTTCACAAGCCTCAATAGTTCTTTTATCTAAGCTTTCTGGAAGAACTATTGTTTTTTTGTCTTCTTTTGCACGAGTAAAAATTTGTTCTAAAAATTTCATGAATAAAAACCTCATTTCTTAAATATTTTCTCAAATACTTAACATTATACAACATATTGTTGAGCTTGACAAATTCTTTTTTTACCAATAGTGTCCATATTGTGACTTGACTTTTTTGGCTAATGTGGTAGAATACTAAAAGAATTGTGTGGCTCATGGGATAGGTTTCGTACTGCTTTAGCACGTTTGTGCTATGAGCGAGAGATTTCCACCTCAATATCTAGAATTGTATGGCAAAAACTTGAGATATAGGTGGGTGAGAGCAACACTTAATGATGAAGGCTTGACAAATTGATTTTTTGTATTGTATAATCTGGAGAGTAATTTGTCAAAGACTAGTAAATAATGTTTTGATGATATTTGGTAAGAGTTTTTAGAGGAGGTGTATGGAAATGGCAAATCCAAAAAGAAGATGGTCTAAGGCTAGAACAGGAAAGAGAAGGTCTCAGTGGAAACTTGAGGTCCCGAATCTAGTTAGATGTCCACAATGCCATGAATTTAAGCTTCCACATAGAGTGTGTAGGAATTGTGGATTTTATAACGGTAGAGAGGTAAAAAAGGTAGCAAATGACTAATAGTTTTGCTAATCTTGTACGCCAGAGTTTCTCAATAATGTTTTGAGAGATGTGTAGAAGTATAAGCAACAGATTAGTTTCTGTTGCTTTTTTAGCAAGAAAGGTAAGGCTAGGAGGTGGAAGTATTTTGAAAGTTGTTGCAATAGTAGGAAGACCAAATGTTGGGAAATCGACTTTGTTTAATTACATAGCTGGAAGAAGGATATCTATAGTTGAAGATACGCCAGGTGTTACAAGAGATAGGATATATGTAGAGGCAGAGTGGAGAAATCAAAAGTTTATGTTGATTGATACTGGAGGTATAGAGCCCAGTTCGGATGATATAATATTGAAGCAAATGAAGAATCAGGCTGAGATAGCAATAGAGACATCCGATGTTATAATATTTTTAGTTGATGCTAAAAGTGGGCTTACAGCAACTGATAATGAAGTTGCCACATTGCTTAGAAAATCCAAAAAACCTGTAATTTTGGCTGTGAACAAAGTGGACAATGTAGGTGATATACCACCCGAGGCTTATGAATTTTATAATATTGGTTTAGGAGATTTTGTTACTATATCTTCATCTCATGGATTGGGTATTGGAGATTTATTAGATGAAGTGTTCCAATACATAGGTAATGAGAGTGAAGATTCTTATGATGAAGATGTTATAAAGGTAGCGGTTATAGGAAAGCCTAATGTAGGTAAATCATCGCTAATAAATAGAATATTAGGTGAAGAAAGAGTTATAGTGAGTGACATAGCGGGTACGACAAGGGATGCTATTGATACATATATAAAAAAAGACGGCGTTAAGTATTTATTTATAGATACTGCCGGAATAAGAAAAAAGAATAAAATAAATGAGTCGATAGAAAAGTATAGTATAATAAGGTCTTGGACCTCAGTAGATAGGGCAGATGTGTGTTTAATCATGATAGACGCAAAAGAAGGTATTACTGAGCAAGACACAAAAATTGCAGGTTATGCACATGAACAGGGTAAAGCTGCAATAATAGTTGTCAATAAGTGGGATGAGATAGAAAAAGAGACTGGTTCTTTGGAAGAATATGAAAAGAAGTTAAAAGAAGGATTTGCGTATATGCAATATGCGCCTTCGATATTTATATCAGCAAAGACTGGTCAAAGAGTCAATAAATTGTACGAATTGATAAACTATGTTAATGAACAACATTCATTGAGAATATCTACGGGTGTTTTAAATGAATTGTTAGGTGAAGCTATACTTATGGTTCAACCGCCTTCAGATAAGGGTAGAAGACTAAAAGTATATTATATGACTCAGGCTAAATCAAAGCCTCCTGTATTTATTTTATTTGTAAATGATGCAAAACTTATGCATTATTCGTACCAAAGATATATAGAAAACCAATTAAGAAAGAGCTTTGGTTTTATAGGTACACCAATAAGATTTATTTTAAGAGAAAAGGGTGATGAAAATGCTTATAATTGAAGTTATTATTGTTTTGTTGGTAGGTTATTTATTGGGAAGTGTTAATACATCTATAATTGTAGGAAAAGCAAAAGGTATAGATATAAGAGAACATGGAAGCGGGAATGCAGGTCTTACTAATACATTTAGAGTACTAGGAAAGTCAGCAGCTGTGGTAGTTGTATTAGGAGATATTTTAAAAGGAATAGCGGCAGCATATATAGGAGAATATATATTAGGAACAAGTACTACAGTTCCTAGATTAGGTATATTAATATGCGGATTAGGAGCAATAATAGGGCATAATTTCCCTTTGTATTTTAAATTTAAAGGTGGAAAAGGAATATTAACAACAGCTGCGGTGGTAGCTACTTTGAATATAAAAATAGCGGTGTTTTTATTTGTGGTATTTGTTTTGACAATTGTTGTGACTAGATATGTTTCACTAGGTTCTATACTTAGTTCGATATTTTTACCTTTGTCTGTGTATCTTTTAGAAAAAGGTAGAGAACGCATATATTTTCTTATATGGAGTATAGTAGTTTCGTTGTCTGCGTTAATTATGCACAGAAAAAATATATCTAGAATATTAAAAGGTGAAGAAACAATGTTTTCTTTTGAAAAACGATGTGGATGAAAAAGGAAGTGTTAATTTATGAATAAGATTGCCATAATAGGAGCAGGAAGTTTTGGAGTGGCGTTATCGAAGGTTCTTTCGAAAGATGATAATGAAGTATATTTGTGGTCATATTTTGAAGATGAAGCTTTGATGTTACAACAAAAAAGAGAGCATGTGCAAAAATTGCCGAATGTTATAATACCAGAGAATGTAATTTGTACAAGCGATATGAAACTAACACTTGATGGTGCTGATATGGTTGTTTTGGTAGTTCCATCACAAGTTGTAAGACAGACAGCGCGTAACATGTCAAAATATATAAAGGAAGGTACTATAGTTGTTTGTTGTTCTAAGGGTATAGAACAACAAACAGATTGCCTACTAACAGATGTTATAGAACAAGAAATACCTAACTGTAGGGTAGGGGTCTTATCAGGCCCTACCCATGCAGAAGAGGTAGCGAGAGATATTCCAACCGCTATAGTTGCAGCATCTAAAGATTTAGAAGTAGCAGAGATTATACAAGATACTTTTATGACGGAGTTTTTAAGAGTGTATACTAATACAGATGTTGTAGGTGTGCAATTAGGTGGTGCTTTAAAGAATATAATAGCCTTGTGTGCAGGTATAGTAGATGGATTAAATTTAGGAGATAATACAAAGGCAGCTTTAATGACAAGAGGTATGGCAGAGATAGTGAGATTAGGAGTTTCTTTAGGTGCATCTAAGGAAACATTTTTAGGCCTTACGGGAATAGGAGATTTAATAGTTACGTGTACTAGTATGCATAGTAGAAATAGAAGAGCAGGTATATTGATAGGTCAAGGGAAGACTCCAAAACAAGCTATGGATGAAGTGAAGATGGTTGTTGAGGGGATAACAACAACAAAAGGAGCATATGAGTTATCGCAAAAACTTAATGTGTCTATGCCTATTACTCAAAAAGCTTATGATATATTGTTTAATAACGTAGATGCGAGAGAGGCAGTTAAAGAATTAATGAACAGAGATAAAAAGAGCGAAGTAGAGGATTTTTTAGATTGAACTAAAAGACATCGGAGGAATGGGCAATGTTAAAAAGAATACTAAAGAGTGTTGGTAAGTACAAGAGGTATGCTATTTTTACAGCTTTGTTTGTTATTGTAGAGGTTATTATGGAAGTAGCAATACCTGTATTGATGGCAAATATGATAGATTATGGAATAGAAAAAAATAATCTAGAAGTTGTGACCAGGCTTGGATTAGTACTTATTATCATGTCGTTAGTTTCTTTGATGTTTGGAGTTTTAGCAGGAAAATTTGCATCTATAGCAGCTAGTGGTTTTGCAAAAAATTTAAGGAAAGATATATACTACAAAGTTTGTGAGTTTTCATTTTTAAATATAGATAAATTTAAGACATCTAGTTTGATAACAAGACTTACAACAGATGTTACGAATGTTATGCAGGCATTTCAAATGATAATAAGGGTGGCAGTAAGAGCACCCATGATGCTTGTTTTTTCAGTATTTATGGCATTTACTATAAATAATAAAGTGCCGTTTATATTTGTTTTTGCTATGATTTTTTTAGGTTTAGGGTTATATTTGATAGTATCTAAAGTTCATTTATTATTTAAAAGTACTTTTAGAATTTATGACAAACTAAATAATATAGTTTGTGAGAATCTAAGAGGTATAAAGACAGTGAAATCTTTTGTGAGAGAAGATTTTGAAAGTAAAAAATTTGAAAATGTTTCTAATGATCTTAGTAAAAATTTTATGCATGCTGAAAAAATAATAGCATTTAATGCACCACTTATGCAATTTTCAATGTATATATCTATACTTTTAATAGCTTGGATTGGAAGTAAGCTTATAATATTAAATCAAATGACAAGAGGGGAATTAATAAGTCTTATCTCATATACAAGTCAAATTTTAATAAGTCTTATGATAGTGTCTGCAATACTTGTAATGATTTTAATTTCTAGAACATCACAAGAAAGGATAATAGAAGTTTTAGATTGTGATATAGATTTAAAAAATTGTGATAATCCTGTAGAGGAGATAGAAGATGGAAGTATAGTTTTTAAAGACGTATCATTTAGTTATTATAATAGTGAGAATAGTTGTCTAAGTGATGTAAATATACATATAAAATCAGGTGAAAGTATTGGAATAATAGGAAAAACAGGTAGTTCAAAATCGACTTTAGTGCACTTAATTCCGAGATTATATGATGTTTCAAGTGGGGAAATCTTGGTAGGTGGAGTTAATGTAAAGGATTATGATATAAAAACGTTAAGGAATAGTATAGCCTTTGTATTTCAGAAAAATACACTTTTTAGTGGTACAATAAGAGAAAATTTGTGTATAGGTAATAAAAATGCAACGCATGGGGAAATAGTTGAAGCTTGTGATATAGCATGTGCTAATGAATTTATAGATAAATTAGAAAATAAGTATGACTCTGTGGTAAAACAGGAAGGAAATAATTTTTCGGGAGGTCAAAAACAAAGACTTTGTATAGCTCGTGCTATAATAAAAAAACCTAAAGTTTTAATACTAGATGATTCAACTAGTTCAGTTGATACAAAAACAGATGCTATGATACGTAATAAATTAAAAAATAGTTTACCTAGTACTACTAAGATAATAATTTCACAAAGAATTAACTCAATATTAGAGCTTGATAGAATTATAGTTATGGACAATGGAAGAGTTGTAGCATGTGGTAAACATAATGAGTTAATAGAAAATAGTAGTTTATACAAGGAAATATATATGTCACAAATTAGGGAGGATTCGGAATCATGAAAAAGAGGGAGCCATTTAGAAAAGTGACATTAAAAAAAGGTGTAGTAAAAAGAATGTTGTCATATGTGTTTAAGAGATATTATAAACACTTTATAGTTGTTGTATTTTTGATATTGATTAGTTCTTTTGTCAATGTAGCAAGTTCCATATTTTTACAAAAGCTTATAGATGATTATATAACTCCATTAATTGGAGTAACAAGACCTAATTTTATGCCAATTATAAAGCTTATATGTATTATGATAGGTATATATTTGGTTGGTATTATTTCGACATTTGTTTATAGTATAATAATGATAGTAATTTCTCAAGGCACATTAAATAGGATAAGGAATGAGATATTTTTACACATGCAAAAGTTGCCATTAGGTTATTTTTATAAGCATGAGTATGGGGACACCATGAGTATTTATACAAATGATACAGATACACTAAGGGAGATGATTGGAAGAAGTTTTCCGCAAGTGATATCTTCTATTATAACAATTATAGCAGTATTTTTAGCTATGATATTTACAAGTATTCACTTAACAGTTTTAGTTATAGCAGTTATTTGGATTATGTTTTTTATAACTAAGTTTATAACTAAAAATGGTTCTAAGTATTTTTTAGCACAGCAAAATTCTATTGGTAAGATTGATGGTTTTATAGAAGAAATGATAAATGGACAAAAAGTTGTAAAAGCATTTTCTTATGAAGATGAGGTAAAGAAAAGGTTTAATTCTTTGAATGAAGAGCTTTGTAAAAATTCAACTGAAGCTAATGGATATGTTAATATATTAATGCCTATAATGGGCAATATTAGCAATATACAGTATGTGTTAATAGCAATTTTAGGAGGAATTTTAGCTATTAATACAAATTTTAATATTACGTTGGGTGCTATAGCGAGTTTTTTGCAGCTTAGTAAAACAATATCAGCACCAATAAACCAAATATCAGGGCAAGTCAATTCAGTTGTAGTTGCATTAGCTGGAGCAGAACGTATATTTGATTTATTAGATTATGATATAGAAAAAGATGAAGGATATATTAGTTTAGTGAATGCCAGATTTGGTGGCGGGGTAGAATTAGTAGAGACGCAAGAAAAAACGGATATGTTAACTTGGAAAGATGATAAAGGAAAACTGACATATGTAAGAGGAAATATAGAATTCATAAATGTTAATTTTGGGTATTCTAAAGACAACTTAGTTTTAAAAAATTTTAGTTTTACTGCAAAGCAAGGTCAAAAAATTGCGTTAATAGGTGCAACAGGTGCAGGAAAAACCACAATTGCTAATCTTCTTAATAGATTTTATGATATAGATTCTGGTGAAATATTGTATGATGGAATCAATATAAAAAATATAAAAAAGGATTCATTAAGGAAGTCTATAGGTATGGTTTTACAAGATACCAATTTATTTACAGGAACTATAATGGAAAATATAAGATATGGGAATTTAGATGCGTCAGATGAGCAGGTTTATTCTGCAGCAAAGTTAGCATATGCACATGATTTTATTGAAAAATTACCTGATGGTTATGAGACAAAAATAGATAATAATGGGGAGGAATTATCAGAGGGACAAAGAAAACTAATAGCAATAGCTCAGGCTATAGTTAGTAATCCACCTGTTATGATATTAGATGAAGCGACATCTTCAATAGATACAAGAACAGAGAAATTGGTTCAAAAAGGCATGGATGAGTTAATGAGGAGAAGAACATCATTTGTTATAGCACATAGACTTCAAACAGTTTATGATGCAGATGTTATATTAGTTATTAAAAATGGTGAAATAATAGAAAAAGGAAAACATCAAGAATTACTAAAAAATAAAGGACTGTACTATAATTTGTATACAGGTGCATTTTTGCTAGAATAAATAAATTTAAGAAAGGGTGGCTTTTATAAAATGGCGGTTCTTGTTACAGGTGGAGCAGGTTATATTGGGAGTCATACTGTTTTGGAATTAATAAAAAATGGTGAAGATGTTATAGTTTTGGACAATTTAGAGAATGGCTATAAAGATTTTGTTCTAGGTGGGAAGTTGGTTGTTGGTGATTTGCGAGATATAAGATTTTTAGAAAGTTTTTTCAAAAATAATAAAATAGAGGCAGTCATTCATTTTGCAGCATATACATCTGTAGAAGAGAGTATGAAAGATCCTATAAAATATTACGAAAACAATGTTGTTGGTACAATAAATCTTTTAAAGGCTATGATAAATAATAATGTACGAAAAATTATATTTTCATCAACAGCAGCGGTTTATGAAGCTACAAAGAATGTGCCACTTTTAGAGACAGATATACTTTTGCCGCATAATGTTTATGGAAAAACAAAATTAGATATTGAAAATATTTTAGAAAGTTTGAGAGTGGCAAAGTACATTGATTATATAGTTTTAAGATATTTTAATGCAAGTGGAGCGGATAAAAGTGGTATAATAGGTGAAGCACATAAAAATGAAACACATTTAATACCGTTAGTTTTGCAGGTTGCGTTAGGAAAAAGGGATAAAATATATATATATGGAGATGATTATGATACAAATGACGGAACGTGCATTAGGGACTATATTCATGTATCAGATTTAGCTCAGGCACATGTTAAAGCATTGAGTAAGCTTAGGATAGATGGTGTTAGTGATATATATAATTTAGGTAATGGAAAAGGATTTTCAGTAAAAGAAGTTATTGAAATGGCAAAGATTATAACAAAAATGCCAATTAGACAAGAAATTTCTTCAAAAAGAGAAGGGGACGTGCCATATTTAGTGGCATCGTATAAAAAAGCAAAAGAAGAATTAGGATGGGAGCCTAAATATAAGAATTTAGGAGATATAATAGAGACAGCATGGAATTGGCATAAAAAAATGAGGTAGAAAATTATTAGTGATTTGTGTATAATGATTGTGTGAATCTGATATATTAGGAGTTGTTTTTGTGATAGATAGTATTATATTTGCATCAAGTAACAAAGGAAAGATAAAGGAAGTAAGGGAGAGTTTTCTACCTTATAATATAAGAATCTTGTCTATGGAAGATGTGGGTTTTTTTGATGATATTGAAGAGACAGGTAGTACATTTTTGGAAAATGCTACAATAAAGGCAAAGGCTGTTCATGCTAAGACAGGTGGAATAGTTTTGGCGGATGATTCTGGCCTAGAAGTTAAATTTTTAAATAATGCGCCTGGCATATATTCATCAAGATTTGCCGAAAATGATGAAAAAAGGATAAACAAATTATTAGGATTATTAAAAGGAGTGCCAAATAAGGATAGAGAAGCTCGCTTTGTTTGTGGCATGGTTGTTTTTATGAATGACAGTCAAAAAATTGAGGTAGAGGGTACAGTAAATGGATACATTACAGAGAAAGTATCAGGTGAGAATGGATTTGGATATGACCCTATTTTTTATGTGCCAGAATATAATAAGACAATGGCAGAGCTATCAAGTGATATAAAAAATAAGATAAGTCATAGAGCAAGAGCATTAAATGGTGTTTTAGAAAAGTTATGTATTAAGGAGTTGAATTAGTTGAAATTAAGTGAGTTAGCAGTGGGGAAGAAAGCAAAGATTTTAAAAGTGAATGGAGAAGGAATTTTAAGAGATAGGCTTTTGGATATGGGGCTAATACCGAGAACAGTAGTGATGATTAGAAAGAAGGCACCATTAGGTGATCCTATAGAAATAACGTTAAGGGGATATGAACTTACAATAAGATTACAAGAGGCATCTTATATAGAAGTTAAGGAGGAGCAATAAGGTTATGCAAGTTGCGTTGATAGGAAATCAGAATAGTGGAAAGACAACATTATTTAATCAATTGACAGGAGCTAATCAAAGGGTTGGAAATTTTCCTGGGGTAACGGTTGAAGGGAAAGAAGGCATAATAAAAGGACATAAAGATACAATAGTTGTAGATTTACCGGGGGTATATTCATTATCAACTTATACAAATGAAGAAACTATCACTCGAGACTTTCTTATAAATAAATTTCCTGATGGGATTATAAATATAATTGATGCAACCAATATAGAGAGAAATTTGTATTTGACTATGCAATTAATACAGTTAAAGATTCCTATGGTTATTGCACTTAATATGATGGATGAGATAGTGTTAAACGGAGCATCTATAGATATAGACATTTTAGAAAAAGAGCTAGGAGTTTTAGTAGTCCCAATCTCAGCAAATAAAAATGAAGGTATAGATGAATTAATAGATAATATAATAGATGTAGTAAAGTCAAAAAAAAGACCGCTAAGGCAAGATTTTTGTACAGGGACAGTGCATAGAACACTTCATGCAATAGCTCACTTAGTTGAGGATGTAGAAAGGAACACATCAATTCCTGCACATTTTATAGCATCAAAACTTATAGAAAAAGATGAGTATATGGTAAGGGAATTAGAAATTAGTGAACATAAACTAGAAACAATAGAGTATAACATAAAAGAAATGGAAAAGGAAATAGGTCTAGATAGAAAAGCTGCCATGGCTGATATGAGATATACATTTATAGAGAATTTGTGCAAAAGAGCTGTAATAAAGCCAAAGGAAAATAAACAACGTTTAAGAAGTGTTAGAATAGATAGTATTTTAACACATAAATATTTTGCCATTCCAATATTTTTGCTTATAATGGCGACAGTTTTTTGGTTAACATTCGGAGTTATAGGAGATTTTCTAAACAATTTTTTAATGGAAGGAATAATTAAGATTAGTCAAGTTACAAGTAGAGGATTGACTTCATATGGTATAAATCCAGTTGTACATGATTTGACAATAGATGGAATATTTGCAGGTATAGGTAGTGTCATTTCATTTATACCTACAATAATGGTGTTGTTTTTATTTTTGTCGTTATTAGAAGATAGTGGATATATGGCAAGGGTGGCGTTTGTTATGGACAAGCTTTTAAGAAAGATAGGTTTATCAGGCAAAAGTTTTGTTCCTATGTTGATAGGTTTTGGGTGCACAGTCCCAGCTATAATGGCGACAAGAACACTTTCTAGCGAACGAGATAGAAAGATGACAATATTTTTAACTCCTTTTATGAGCTGTAGTGCGAAACTCCCTATATATGGGATGATAACAATGGCGTTTTTCCCAAGATATAGAGGATTGGTTATGATAGCAATGTATGTGTTAGGTATTATTATAGGCATATTGATGAGCTTTATATTAAGAGGTATATATTTTAGTGGTAAGAGTGTGCCATTTATAATGGAGTTACCCAATTATAGAATGCCTACTTTTAAAAATACTATGTTATTGTTATGGGACAAAGCAAAAGATTTTTTAGTCAAGGCATTTACAGTTATATTTGTTGCAACAGTTGTAGTTTGGTTTTTGCAAACGTTTGATACTAGAATAAATGTAGTCACTAATAGTGCAGATAGCATGTTGGCATCAATAGGGAAGGTTATTTCTAAGCTATTTTATCCATTAGGGTTTACAGATTGGAAAATACCAACAGCATTAATTACTGGATTTATAGCAAAAGAAACAGTAGTTAGTACATTTGCAGTTTTAATGGGTGATGGTGTTTCTAATATACACAATTTGATGGGTAGTATATTTACACCATTGACAGCTTTTGTATTTTTAGTATTTACATTGTTATACACACCTTGTGTTGCTACAATAAGTGTAATAAGGAAAGAAATGAATAGTTCGAAAATAGCAATAGGAGTTGCATTTTTTCAGACAATTATAGCATGGTTATTTGCTTTCTTAGTGTATAGAGTAGGACTATTGATAGTAGGATAGGGGTAGAGTATCCTAAAGTTTGTTGTTATTTTGTCAATATAACTTAGTCAGAGAGGTGTTCCTCGTTTCAGTGCTTAATAGCGTAAGTGGGACAGATCCAATTCAGTGTTTAATCCGACCTGAATATAAGGCTTCACAATAGTAAACATAATATAAAAATACCAAGTCAAATTTTTGACTTGGTATTTTGTAGATGTGCTAAAATATTATTTTACTTTTTCGAATACTATTCTATTAAAATTATCATCATCAGTCATAACAACTAAACACTTTTTACCATTTATAAGCTTTTTAGATAATTTCATTTTATCAGGATTGCATCCTTCACAATCACTCATATTAAATACAAATGTGTCATCGCCTTTTTGAGAAATATCGAAAGACATCCAAGTCTTGCTATAAACATCAAAGCCTTCATTAGAACCAATATTAAAATTTACTAAAACAGAAAACTTACCAGTTCCATCTGGTTTTATGTTTAATTTTACCTTGCCTATCTTTAAATCGAATTTGTTAAACCCAAAGACATCAAGATTTGAAGATTCTTTCTGTAAATTGTTATCAATTAAATTTTGAAACTCATCTAAATCGCTAGTACTTAATTCATAGCGTCCTGTAAATTTACAAATCTTTTGTTCTGCAAAATGAGTTTTTGGTTTATTGTCCATATCACAACTTTTACCACAAGAACCATCACTACATCCTGCGAAAGCACCTACTTGTAAAGATGCAACTAAGCCTAACACTAGAGCAAAACCCTTAAAGAAATTTTTCTTCATAAAAAACCACTCCTTCTAAATACTACTTTATCATAAACATCACGTTTACAACTCAAATAATATCATATTTAGAGAAAATGTCAACTGTTTTTATAAAAAAAATAAAAAAGCACCAAACACTTAAGGCTTGGTGCTTTTGCTCTATATTAGGTTATATTTTTTCTAGAACTAGAAGAGCAAAATCCGGAATTAGTGGAGATTTTAAAACTAAATATTCTTTATTTTCAACAATTCCAAGCTTAATATTAGGGGTAATATTGTTATTTTCTGATCGATCGAAAAATTCTTTAATCGCAGAGTTAAGTTCAGATGCACGTGTTTCAAAATTTTCAATATCTTCTTTAGTAAATGTTACTTTTTCTAAAGATAATACAAACATATTTTCAATTTCATCAAGTTTAGCATAGGCTTCGTTAAGTTGATTTTTTTCATCAGCCAAATAATCATTATATGTATTATAATAACTATAATAACTACCCCATTCAACCATTTCATTAAATTCTTCTTCTGTTAACAAAGATTCATTAGATTCCTTCTCCAAATAAGTTTTAAGATAATTAAAGATATCGCTAAAATCAAGTTGAATCAAATTATCTCCTTTTCTAATAAATTTAATTTTTATAGTAGAATTTTCTTTAAGAGTTATTCCACTAAAAGTCCGAGCGACTTTTGCAGAAAATGATAAATGTCCACTACCGTCATTTTTTATTTTTAGTTTATGTTTAGTGGTATCTACGTTAATACTAAGATTAATTCCATAATCTTCTTTAAATTTTTCACACATAAAACTAAAACATTGATTTAAAAAATCATCTGCACTTTCTTCAAAAGCATCAGGTATTTTATAACTTCCTGCAAATTCACTTTGATTCATTCCAACAAATTGAGTTTTTGGTTCATAGCTAAATGATTGTACACTTTTCTTTTTGTTTATTTTCTTTTTCTTTAACCCTACTAATTGAATTTTTGGTTTGTAGTTAGAAACTGTAATATTTTTTGCAGCAAAACTACCTGCTTGTAATGATAAAACTAGTCCTAAGCTTATAGCAAAACATTTTAAGAAGCTTTTTTTCATAAAATCAACCTCCCTGATATTATATAAATATTAATTACATATAACAATATATTAAGAAAGGTTTACATAACGAGATTATAGTACTTTTTTGAAATAGCTTACACCGTCTTCAGATTGTAAAACTAAATATTTAGCACTATCTATATCTACAAAATGTAATTTATCGTGTCCAGAGTTTTCAGATAATGAATCGATTTGAGAGTCTTGTTCATGAACAAATACACCATATCCTTGCACAAAAATAGTTAATTTTATATGTGCAACATTAGAAGATTCAGCAACTTCAAATTCTCCTTCAGCATTTTTTATAATTTGTTCTGTTTCAGTAAAAGTTATATTTGCAAACATATCGTCATCATGTGCATTAATAGATGCACATAAAGTGATTTTACCATCTTTTTCTATAGAGAAAGATATGTTTTCTATTTCACCATTTATGTCATCCACGTTATCTAATGTACGAAATTCATTAATGATATGAGAAGGTCTTGATGTGTCTAGTTCATAGTATCCTGCATAATCTGCAATTTCAGATGAACCATTAGTACTAAGAACATTCATGATGGCTGATTTGGCATATTTTTTCATTTTTTTTAGTTTGGTCTTATTAGATAGTCCTACTAATTGAGTTTTTGGTTGATAGTTAGAAGCTTTAATATTCTTTGCAGCAAAACTACCTACTTGTAATGATAAAACTAGTCCTAAGCTTATAGCAAAACACTTCAACAAACTTTTTTTCATAAAATCAACTCCTTAGAAAAGATTAACTACATTATAATTGTAACATGGATAAGATAAAAAAAGAAACTTTTTTTTTCCTCAAAAAGCAACAAATTTATACTTATAAAAATGAATAATTAGTGATATATTTATTTGTGAAGAGGGGTAAAGAAATTATAATAAAAAAAATAAAAAAGGATGATTATGCAAATTATTGCTTGTAATTTTCATAGGAGGAAAAATTATGAACGATAGTAATAAGTGTGATGAAATTTTAAAATCTATTGAAAGGGTATTTATAACAGACGATCCGAGTTTGTTAAAGAAGATATTGTGTGCTTTTTTGTCTACGGGACATATTTTATTAGAAGACAATCCAGGTCTTGGAAAAACATCTTTAGTAAAAGCAATAGCTAGGACATGCGGAATAGATTGGAAAAGAATACAATTCACGCCAGACTTAATGCCATCAGATATAATAGGTACAAAAATCTGGGATGCAAAAACAAGTAGCTTTAAATTGGAGAAGGGTCCATTATTCACAAATTTTTTGTTAGCTGATGAAATAAACCGTGCAATGCCAAAAACACAATCAGCATTGTTAGAGGCAATGGAAGAAAGGCAAATAACAATAGATGGTGTAACAAATAAATTGCAGGAACCCTTTATTGTTATGGCAACGCAAAATCCAATAGAAATGGAAGGTACATATTCTTTACCGGAAGCACAATTAGATAGATTCTCCATAAAAATTTCTTTAGGTTATTTAAAAGAGTTTGAGAGTGAATGCAGAATTTTAAAAAATAGGATAGAAAGTGTAAATGATGATTTAAGTTTAAATTTAGAGCCAGTTGTCTCTAAAGATGATATTATAAAGATGAAAAATGATGTAGAGAAAATATTTGTACATGATAACATAATAAGATATATTACTAAAATAGTTAGACAAACTAGAAATAATCAGAAAGTGAGAGTTGGCGCAAGTCCTAGGGGTGCACTTGCTTTACTAAAATTATCAAAAGCTATGGCATTTATCGATAATCGTGTGTTTGTTACGCCAGATGATGTAAAAGCATTGGTGCCAGAAGTTTTAGCGCATAGAATATTGCTTGATTTTGAGTGTGCAATGGAAGGAGTAAATGCTAAAGATGTTATTATTGATATATTAAATTCAGTAGAAGTTCCAAAAGATTTTTCATAATAGAGGTGAAATGATGATTAAATTTAATTATACATTCACTAAATTTGTGATATTTTTTTCTATATCGTTAGTAGTAGGCTTATTTTTATCTAATAAGATTATTTTTGTTGTGTCGTTATTAATTATATTGTTTTTTATATTGGGATTATTTATAAATGAGCCGAATGATATTTCAATAAAGCGAATGGAAGATAAAAGGAATGTAATAACAAATACTGAATTTATAAATAGTGTAGAGATAACAATAAATAAAGGTTTTGGTTTAATTTTGTTAGGTGATTTGTTGCCGCATGAATTAGATTTAGTATCTGGTTCCAATTATATGGTAGTTTTCAAAGGATTAAAGCCTCTAAAGGTCAGAATGACTTATGGTGTATGTGCTTATAATGCTTGTTTTGTTGAGCTAGATTCTTTTTTTTATGAAAGTCATCATTTTTTTGAGTTGTTAAGAGCAAAGGAAAAAAGAGTAGTTGGCAGTCAAACTATTACTTTTTCGCCAAATACTATGGATTATAAAGATATTAGAAATGCATATGTATTGGCGAATTTGTTTAATTATCAGTTTACAAAATCTAAATTTGGGATGCCAACATTAGAGTTTAAACAATTAAGAGCTTATACAGTTGGAGATTCTGTAAAGTATATAAATTGGAAGGCTACAGCTCGTAATATAGATTCTAAAGGAGAATATTATCCTATAGTAAACGAATTTTTTAAAGAGGGAATGTATAATGTTTGGTTTTTATTAGATTTTTCTATAGACATGTTATATGGTTCTAATGTCAAAAATGTGTTTAATTATTCTTTGGACACTATATTTAGTTTATCTGAATATTATTTAAAAAAGAATGCGAATGTAGCCTTTTGTACATTTGGCAGGAATAGTACTTTTTTATATCCTGATAGTGGGAAAAATCAGTATTATAAACTTTTGAAACAACTAAGATATTTTACAGATAATAAAAATGAATATCTGTATAAAGTGAAAAAAGATGAACTTACTTTAAAAGAGACTGTTTTTAAGTATAAGAAATATTTTCAGCAGCCGTTTTTTATTATATTTACTCGTATAATTCCTAAGAATTTTGTTGAAATAGACGAAGGTATACGAGAATGTATAAAATATGTACAAAAAAATACTAGAAAGAAGTTTCCTGTTATGGTAGTCAATGTTAACGGGCATTTGTGTATGAATAAAGAATCAGATGCAGGGGTTCTTGCGACTGATTTTTTAAAATTGAGAGATAAATATTTAATTCAAAATTCATTAAAAGACAGTGTAATATGGATGGATTGGGATCCTTTCTGTGAGGATTTCTATAGTGTTTTGAAAAAAAGATTGCAAAACTAAAATGGAAGGAGATTTTGATTTGCTAAAAAAAATAAGAAACCTAAGAATGGCAGTTTCTTTTGTTAATTATTTAATATGCTTGTATGGATTGTATGTTTTTGATCTTTTTAGTGATATAAATATATCAAGTTTTGCTAAGGTAATGATGATTTTTATTGTGTCAACAGTTATTTTATTATTTGGGTTAGCGTTAACGTATCTAAAAAAAAATAGTAATGTGTTATATAATATTATATATACCGTTGTTGTTTTTATAATTATACTAAAAAAAACATACACTGTTAGTATAGATTCAGATAATTTGTTGTATGTAATAGTATTTACTATAGTATTTATAGCTATTTTTTTGCAATACTTACATATATTTGAGAAAAAAATTTATAAAATTCAAAATAAAGATGGAGAAGAAAGAGAAATAAGAGAAGCATATACTAAATATATAAAAATATTAGCATTGATATTGGGAGTAATGCTGATATTCTTTATATTGCTTAGTTTATTAATACAGACTATATCTTCGTATTTTATTATATATTTGTATAATACAGATATAATATTTGCTATTCCTGCAATAATATGTTTGATATTAATATCTTTAGTTGGAGTGTTTTTGTTAGTAAGGTAATTTTTAATATTATAAACGAAAGGAAATAGTTAATGAAAATTAAAGTTATAGCATTTATAGTATCGTTTACACTAGTGGTTTGTGCAGTGGGATGTTATGATAGCGAAGATAAAATTCGCGAAGATCAAAAAAAGATAATAATAAATTTAGCGTATGATCCACCAGAACTAAATTCTATATTATCTATGGATAGTGTGTCCTTTAACATAATAAATCATGTATTTGAAGGATTAACGAGATTAGGGAAAAATCAAAATATAATTCCTGGTATAGCAAAAAAAATTGATATATCTGAGGATAGATTAACTTATACATTTTATATAAGGAATAGTAAGTGGTCTGACGGTTCAAAAATTTCTGCAAAGGATTTTGAATTTGCGTTTAAAGAGGTTTTGAATCCTAAAAATTTATCAGAGTATGCAAGTATAATGTATATGATAAAAAATGCAAAACAATATAATTTGGGTAAAGCACAAAGAGAAGATGTTGGAGTTGTGGCAAAGGGAGATAATATTTTAGAAGTAACATTGGAAAAACCGTGTTCGTATTTTTTGTATTTGACAGCCACATCACCTTTTATGCCAATAAAAAAGAAGTTTTATGAAAGACAAGAAGGACAATATGCTAAAACAGAAAAAAACATGATTTTTAATGGAGCTTGGGTAATAGATACGTGGATACATGGGAAAAAAATAGTTTTAAAGAAAAATTTGAATTATTGGAATAACGCTAATATAAAATTAAATGAAATAGAATTATTAATGATAAAAGATGAAGAAATTTTATATAATATGTTTAAACAAAATAAAATAGATATGATAGATGTAAGAGGAGAATACATAAAAAGAGCTAAAGACGCTGGATATCAGGTGAAAAATTATTTAAATGGGGCAACAGAATACCTTGAATTTAACATGAATAGTGATGTTTTGAAAAATAGAAACATAAGAAAGGCTATAACTTATGTTATAGATAGAAATGAATTGTGTAATACAGTGTTAAAAAATGAGTGTATAGAGGCTAATACCTTTACAAATCCTGTTGTTTTAAATGGAAATGATATAACAGTAAAAAAGTCAAACTTAAATAAGAAACAGAGAATAAAAAAAGCAAAGGAACTTTTTAATAGGGGGTTAAAAGAATTAGGGAATATAGGAGATATAAATTTAAAACTTTTGACAAATGATAGCGAAAATTCTATCAAGAGAGCCAAGTACTATGCAGAAAATATAGAAAAAAATTTAGGTATAAAAATATCTTTAGAAAAAGTTACATTCAAAGAAAAATTAATTAAACATAAAAATTGTGATTTTGATATAGAAGTAGTTTGCATATCTCCAGATTACAATAGTCCAATTACATATTTAGATATGCTTGGTGAAAATAATAGTCTTATATATATAAATAATGAGTATAATAAAATTTTAGAGAATGCAAAACAAGAATTAAGCAACAAAAAAAGAATGGAAATGTTCAAAAAAATGGAAAACATAATAATAGATGATGTTCCAATTTATCCATTGTGTTACAGAAATGTACATTATATAGTTAAAAACAATTTAAAAGATATGGTAAGATGTGCATTCGAAGAATTTAATATGTACAATGCTGGTTATTAATTTTGTTGATGATTTTGAAAAAATATGTTAGTATAACATTGTTGTTTTTTTGTTTGATTTTAGAAAGAGGGGAGATGTTTTTATGGGACATAACGACATAAAGAAACAAATAAAAGAATATGTTTTTTTGTTCATAGGAACAATATTAGCGGCAGCAGCATTAAAATTTATACTGATACCAAATGAAATTATAGATGGTGGAGTTGTAGGGATATCAATTATAGTGAGTCATATAACCAAGATACCTGTTGGAGTATACATATTTTTGCTTAACATACCATTTTTATTTTTCGGCTATAAGCAAATAGGCAAAAAATTTGTTATAAAATCATTATTTGCGATAACATCGTTATCTTTATGGACATCGGTTTTTGAAGGTAAATTTCTTTTTACTGAAAATGTTATGTTAGCGAGTATTTTTGGTGGAATACTTTTGGGTATAGGAGTAGGAACAGTAATAAGGTTTGGAGGTTCTTTAGACGGAACAGAAATGGTTGCTATAGTTTTGGATAGAAAAACAGAATTTTCTGTTGGGCAAATAGTTATGTTTTTCAATTTATTTATATTAAGTAGTGCAGGATTTGTTTTTGGAACAGATGGTGCTATGTATTCACTGATAACATACTTCGTTGCATATAAGTTTATGGATATGATGGTAGAGGGGATGGATAAAGAAAAATCCGTACTGGTTATAACTGATAAAGGTGAAGAAATAGCGGATGCAATAACTTCGAGGCTAGGAAGAGGAGTAACTTTCTTAGAAGGAAAAGGTGGTTATTCAAGAAATGAAAAACAGGTTTTGTATTCAGTGATAACACGTTTAGAGATAGCAAAATTAAAGGATATAATAAAAGTAGTTGATGAAAATGCTTTTGTAGCAGTAAGTGATGTTTCAGATGTTATGGGTGGAAAGAATAGAAAAAAGAATATACATTAAAAGGTGGAAGTTTTTATGAATAGTGAAATTTTAGCGGTAGGTACAGAACTTTTAATGGGGATGATAGCTAATACTAATGCAAAATATATTTCGGAAAAATTAAATGAAATAGGTATAAATGTATATTATCATAGTGTTGTTGGGGATAACCCAAAAAGGATGAGTGATTCTTTTAAGATATCTATGAATAGGGCTGATTTAATAATAACAACAGGTGGCTTGGGGCCAACAGAGGATGATTTAACGAAAGAGATAATTTCTGATGTTTTACATAGAGAGCTGTTGTTTAATGAAGATATTATGGATAGTATAAAAGAATATTTTGAGAGAAACAAAAGAGAAATGACAGATAATAATAAGAAACAAGCATATATGCCAAAAGGATCAATAATAATACCTAACAAAGTGGGTACAGCATGTGGATTTATAATAGAAGAAGGTAGCAAAATAATAATAATGCTGCCAGGTCCACCAAAAGAGTTACAACCAATGTTTAGTGATACTGTTATACCTTACCTAAGGGCAAAGACAAATAGTGCAATAGAGTCTATGTATCTAAAGATATTTGGATTAGGTGAGGCACAAGTTTGTGATAGAATAAAGAATATTATAAACGAGCAAACAGATCCAACAATAGCTCCATATTGTGGAACTGGAGAGGTGACAATAAGACTTACTACCAAAAGTGGTAGAAAAATTTTAAAAGATAAAGCTAAAGAAATTATTGAAATTTTAGGTGATTACGTTTATAGTGAAGATGGAAGTAATTTAGAAGAAGTTGTGGTAGATCTTTTAAAAGAAAAAGGGAAAACAATAGCTTTAGCAGAGTCTTGCACTGGAGGAATGCTTTCTTCAAAAATAACTAATGTTAGTGGAGCATCACAGGTTCTTAATAGAGGGATAGTGTCTTATAGTAATATAGCAAAGATTGAGAATTTGAATGTTCCGGAACATATTTTAGAGGAATATGGAGCAGTTAGCGAACAAACAGCAGAGTATATGGCAATAGGTGTAAGAAATGTAGCAAAGACTGATATAGGTGTGTCAGTTACAGGAATAGCAGGTCCGACAGGTGGAACAAAAGAGAAACCTGTAGGATTAGTTTATATAGGTTTTTCAGATAAAGAAAAAGTTATAGTAAAGAAATTACAGCTAGATGGTGACAGAGAAAAAATAAGGGAGTTGGCATGTAAAAATTTATTAGACCTTATAAGAAGAGAAGTATAGTTAAAGAAGGGTAAGGTGTATTTATTGTGGATAAAAAAAGAAATGTTACAACAAAGAATGCAGCACTCATAGTTATGTCGTCTATAATAGTTAGTAGAATGATAGGTTTTGTAAGAACAATGCTTATACCTAATAAAATAGGTGCAAACGAGGTGGGCGATGCATACATAATAGCATTTAAGTTACCGGATTTGATGTCTGATTTACTTATAGGAGGAGCAATAGCAGCAGCTTTAGTTCCTGTCTTGTCTGGTTATATTGTAAAAAATAAAGAGGAAGAAGGATGGAAAGCTGTAAGTACATTTATGAATATCATTTTTATAGCCATGATTGTATTTTGTGTATTGGGTATGATATTTGCACCTAACATAATTCCTTTTGTTGCAGCAGGATTTAAGAGTGACTATCAAATAAACCTTACGATAAAACTTACTAGAATATTATTTCCATCAGTGTGCTTTATAATGTTGGCGGGTTTTGCTAGTGGTATATTAAATTCATACAATAAATTTTTTGCGGCAAGCTATGGACCTTGTATTTATAATATTGGGTGTGTTATGAGTATTTATTTTTTAAGTGGAACAAAAGGAGGAGTATATTCTGTAGCTTGGGGAGTAACAGCTAGTGCATTTGTATATTTTATGTTTCAATTATCATTTGCTATAAAAAATATGAAGTTTTATAGACCTAAGATATATTTAAAGCATGAAGGTTTTAGAAAATTATTTAAGCTTGCAGTACCATCCATGATTGCTTCTTCTATAGTGCACATAAATGGTATGATATCAAGTTCGTTTTCATCATTATTTGGAAAAGGAAGTGTAATGGCATTTGAAATGGCTGATAGAGTATGGCAAATGCCTTATGGAGTATTTGCACAAGGTATAGCTACAGCAATTTTACCGTCATTATCAGCGAAAATTGCTGTAGGAAAAGTTGATGAATTTAAGCGTACATGGATAAGAAGTTTAAAAGTAGTGCTGATGATAACAATTCCAGCAGCTATTGGTCTTATTATATTGAGACATGATATAATGAGAGCCATATTTCAATTTAAAAATAAACAAGTTGATGATAATTTCATAAATCTTTCTTCTAGTGTATTGATGTATTTTGCATTAGCGGTTATCACACAATCACTAGTAATTATAATAAATAGAGCATTTTATGCATATAATGATACAAAAACACCATTATATGTAGGTAGTTCAACAATATTATTAAACATGGGTTTAAGTTATATTTTTTGTAATTATACAAATTTAAATATTGCAGGTATGGCATTATCATATTTGATAGCAAGTTTAGTTAATGCTACAATACTATTTAGATTGTTTAATAAAAGGATAGGCAAATTAATAGACAATGATGTGTTAGGATTTTGTAAAAAAATTATAATTGGTAGCTTTGTTATGGCATTTTGTTTGCAGTTGACAAAATATTTTACTCCTGTTGTAGGTACTACAAAATTATTGCAATTTATTGACTTATTGAAGAATGTATCTTTTGGTATTATAGCATATTTTATTTTTATTTGGTGTATGAAAGTAGATGAGGTTAGGGAAATAATGGATATTATACTAAGAAAGGTGAAATTAAAGAGGGCTTAATAAAAAAGTATAGTCAATACGAGCTTGCGAGTATTGCTGCGCCGGATTTGTGTACCCGGCAGGGTACAACTTACCATTCAAATCCGTGTGCATC
>JBGUYI010000084.1:0-4492 GCA_045118635.1 Acetivibrionales bacterium | reverse complement strand
ATAAATGAGAAAACAACTAAGGTTAATATAACTAGGATATTTCATGATGTAGGTGATGGAATAAAACATATTTTGTCTAAAAAAGTACTATATGTTTTGATATTTTTAGTTATGATGATAGGGATATTTGCATTAAATTATAGTATATTTGTACCTGTTTTAGCAAAAGATGTTTTGAAGATGGATTCTAAAGGTTATGGAAATCTTATGGCAGCATTGGGGTTAGGTGCGTTTTTAGGATCTATATTTATGAGTTTAAAGAAAAAAGGTGAGCCAAGTATAAAGATAATTATGACAAGTGTTGCAGTGGTATCAGTGCTATTGATACTTTCTGGATATGCAACAAGTTTTATTAGTGCAGCAATACTTCTTGCACTAACAGGATTTTTTAATAATATATTTTTCACTAATGCCAATTCTATGTTAATGTTAAATTCAGATGATGAATTTAGAGGAAGAGTTATGAGCATTTATACATTGGCATTTGGTGGCACATCTCCTATAGGTAATTTATTTAGTGGTACCATAATAGATAAGTTTAGTGTAAAGAGTGCTTTTTTAGCTTGTGGATTTAGTATAATAATTATAGTTTCAGTGTTTTTAGTGACTCAAAGTTTTGTTAGGATGCCAAAACCTAGTAGTGAATAGAAATAAGATATAAGGGAGGCTAAATGAATTTGATAAGTTACCCTAAATATAATAAAGAAACTGGTAGGTATGAAATAACGAATAAGGATGAATTAATTGCCATGTCACATGGATGGTGTGATGAGATGCCAAGGCATGGATATTATATTTTAACTAATGATATAGATATGAGTGATTGTGATAATTTTGTACCAATAGGAAGTAAAAGAGAGAAAGCATTTGTAGGTGTTTTTGATGGCGATTATCATTCCATAAAAAATATAAAAATAAAGCACGAAAAGAAATATGTAGCATTGTTTAAATATCTTGGAAATAAAGAGGTATCTAATGCCAATGTGAAAAATCTACACATAGAAAATTGCAATATTTTAGGAAGTCAAAATGTCGCAGCTATAGCTGGTGTTAATTATGGAATTATAGAGTCATGTATGGTTAGTGGGAGGATAAAAGGAGATAGCAATTTAGGTTCACACGGAGTTGGCGGAATATCAGGTAAGAATAAAGGAACGGGACGGATACGTGATTGCTTTTTGGATATAGAAATTGAGGGGAGTTTTGATGTCGGGGGGGTATCAGGCATTCAGGAGGAAGGCGGAGTTATAGAAGCGTGTCTTGTTTTAGGAAAGATAAAAGCTAATGATGAGAATGGTATGGCAGGAGGAATTGTTGGGTCCTTCAATGCAGGAAACATTATAAGAAATTGTGTTGTTTTATTAGAAGAGATAAGAGGCATAAAATACATAGGTGAGATAATTGGTCAATTTGAAGATGAAACATTAAGTGGTGTTTATAATAATCTAGTTTGGAAAGGTACAAAGATTATTGGGAATCAAAATACTAGTGTAATTCCTAAGATGAGAAGAGTAGATGTTGGTGCTTTAGAAAGATTGCCAAGAAGATCTGTGTGGAAATTTGATAAAGAGCTAGGTATTTTGGTTTTATCTAAATTTAATTATAATAAAGAGAATTTATTAAATATAGATTCTACTATTATAACGTCAGTGCCAGTAGATAGAATAAGTTATGGTCAAGAGTTAAAGATATCAGCTAATGTAGTATCTTGCAAGGAAATAAAGCGTGTTAAAGTTTGTTATTTTAGTGATAAAGACAGTACTTTAAAAAGTGTAATTATGAAAAGACTAAGGTTAGGTAAATATTTCTGTAGTATAAGACCTTCTGATGAGAATGTTATATATTATTATATAAAAGTAGAAGGTGAAGAAGAAGTTACATGGCCATATTATAAAGAGGATCCTATTTGCGTTAAAGTTGGGGATTATGGCATACAGAAAACGCCAAGTCAAATAACAATAACTGCGGGGTGTGATGAAACACAAGTTGGTGTAAATTGGATTACAGATAAAGTAATAAAAGATACTGTTTTGTGGTATAAGGAAAAGGATAGTTCTGTTTGGAATAAGGTTGTTGGAGAAAGCTATTTATTAAGAGGCAATAAGTTAAACAGTCATAAAGTTCGATTAACTAATTTAAAATGTGACACATTTTATCAATACAAAGTTGGAGATGGTAATAATAATAGTAAGGTTTTGGAATTTAAGACATTTGGTAAAAAAGAGGTGTCGTTTTTATTTGTAGCAGATCCACAAGCTGTTAGTAAAAAGGATTATAATGCATTCAAAAGATGCTTAGAACATGGAATAAATAGGATAACTCCTGATTGTATAATAGATGCTGGGGATATAACGCAAAATGGTTATAAGACAGCTGAGTGGAAGTCATGTTTTGATGTTTTAGCTAAATATTTTGAAAGGTATCTTACAATATCCATCCCAGGGAATCATGAAAATAAAGGGGATAAATTTTTTGAACAATACATAGGTAGATTTTTTATGCCGGTTGTAAATTTAGGAATACAGTTTGATAAGACGTTAGGTGAGTTTAAATGTGGTAATGCCCATATTGTTTCATTGAACACAGAAATAATGGATAAGCCATCATTATTAAATAAACAGTTAAAATGGTTAGAAAAAGTGTTTTTAAACTCAGATAAAAAGTGGAAGATATTAGTCATACATAGAGGATTATATATGGTGAATCATAGTTCTAAAAGGATACGAAGATATTTTTCTGATATTTTAGAAAAAATAGGGGTAAATTTAGTGTTAAATGGACATGATCATATTTATACTAGAGTAACTAAAGACGGTATAACATATATAACAGGTGGAACTTGTGGCAATAAATTTTATGAATATGTAAATGAGGAAAATTTAAAAATAGATGTTTGGCGTGATAAGAAAGGGTGTCAGACCTATAGTATTATAAAAGTGAATGATAATAATATCAATATAGAAGTTTATTCTAAAGAAAATGAAGATGATTGGGATAATTGGATATTAATAGACAAGATTATTTTGCAATAATAAGTACATAAATAAACAATTTAAAACTCCGTGAATAAATTTTCCTACAAAGAAAGGTAATATATTAATATCTGATTTACATATTACGCTGTATATTTGAAAGTGTATAGAGACTCCTGCAAAACCCAATAAAAATGCAGTAGAGAGTATTTTTGCAAAGTAAGTAGTAGCACTAAGAGTAGATATTAGAGATATTCCGCTTGTTATTTCTATTATTCCACTAAGAAAACTAGGTATAAAATTTGGCTCTAAGTTTAGTAGAGTTGTTATTGGAGATAGGATTTTTGCTATATAATAAAAAAATTGTATTTTATAAAGTAGCTTTATAATTACAGAGAAAAAAACTATGAATCCAGCTATGTGTATTATGGTTTTTAAAGAAGATATTATAGCATTTGTTAATACTTTTATGAAATTGTCATTGTAGTTTTTGTAAGTGGTGTTTGCAAGATATGTTTTTTGAAATTTGCAAATATTGTTTCTTTTGTAGAAAGAAAATATTATACCGACGCATATAGAAGATAATACATGGCAAATATATAATAGTATACCTATTTGTTTGTTTTTTAAAAATCCATATCCTATAGAAGAGATAACAAAAATAGGCCCAGAATTATTTGTGAATGTAATAAGTCTTTGAGCTTCTTCTTTTGTTATCAGTTTATCTTGGTATAATTTTAAAGTAAAATTTGCACCAACAGGATATCCACTTAACATACCAAGGAAAAAAGTAAAGGCACAAACACCTGGTACATTAAATAAAGGTCGCATCAAATTTTCAAAAAATGATCCAATTACTAAAGACACCTTGGTATTTTTTAATATTTCACATATAACAAAAAAAGGAAAAAGCGATGGAAAAACAACATTAAACCAAAGACTTATGCCAGATTTACACGCTAGTATAGCATCTTTTGAATATATGATTAACAGTATTATAAATAGTGCGCAAAAAAAGCTTATTAATAATAATGAAAATGTATTTTTTTTGTGCAATTTAAAATATAAAAAAAGTAACAATATTAGAAATATCAAAAATAATCTTCCTTGTTATGTTTTAATTAATTATATTGTATTATAAAAATATGAAAATGATGCATTTAAGATATGAGTTATTATCAGAACAAAAAGAGTATGCATGCATATATTAATATATAACATAAAAAGGAGCAGTAATATTTATGAAAATATTAGTTTTAAAGGTTCCAAAATTTCTAGGTAATGTGTTAAAAAAAATATTAAAAATGTAGTGTAAAAATATTTAGGCTTTGTAATGGCCTAAATATTTTTTATCTAAAATTTAGTGAGAATCCCCTTAAAGAAGTTTAGACAAAAGGGTAAAATACGTATAAACATTTACTCTGACTGGGTTATATGTCAATACGAGCTTGCGAGTATTGCTGCGCCGGATTTGTGTACCCGGCAGGGTACAACTTACCATTCAAATCCGTGTGCATCCT
>JBGUYI010000083.1:0-2659 GCA_045118635.1 Acetivibrionales bacterium | reverse complement strand
TTGGGCTAAAGGACAAGGCAGATATCTTGCCGTCAAAGTTGTCCGGTGGTGAACGTCAAAGGGTAGCCATCGCCCGAGCACTGGCAAACGAACCATCAATAATATTGGCGGATGAACCCACAGGATCACTGGATTCAAAGACAAGTAGCAAAATCCTTAAGCAGTTAATCGATTTGCACGAAGATAAAAATGTAACATTGATTATTGTAACTCATGATATGGATGTAGCCAAACTTGCAGATAGAGTTATTGAAGTTTTGGATGGTGAGATAATTTCTGCAGGTGATGAATCTTTAATAAATAGTAAAATTGATGTTTAAACATCTTTTTTTACTTATCTCTTTTTTTTAAAATATTCTATGTTTTCAATTGTGGTTGGAATATTGATTACTTTTGTCTTTTTGGAATGTTTTTCCTGTAAATTAATTTTTGAAATATCCTTATTTTTTTACTAATTGTTTGTATCTACCATAATTTCATGTTTAAATCAAATATTGTCCGAATTTATAAAATTGTTGCCATTTAAAAGCAAAATTACTTAAATCTATGATTGTAATCTTTATTTGATGGTAACATATTTTTTGTTGATTATTATAGACAATTGTATTAAAGTTAATACTTTTGTCGACTGTATTCTACAATTATTCTAATATTGATAGTTTTGTAGATTATAATCGACAAAATTTATATATTTTAAAATACAAACTATACATAAAAAGCATTGGTGGTTACTCATGATTAAAAGAGAATTATATTTAAAGCAAATTGGGAGATTGATGGATAAAGACCCAATTAAAATCATAACTGGCGTTAGAAGAAGTGGTAAAACGTATCTATTAAAAAGTATTCAGGAAGAACTTAAAAATAGGGGTGTAGCCGATGAAAACATATTTCTAATCTCTTTTGAATCAATGAAATACAATAAAATAGAAAACTTCAACCAACTTGATGAATGCATCATTGACTTAACCAAAAACACAAAAGGTAAAATCTATTTGCTATTTGATGAATTACAAAATGTAAAAAACTGGGAAAAAGTATAAATGCATGTAGAGTAGACCTAAATTGCGATATTTACATTACTGGGTCTAACTCCGAATTATTATCTGGAGAAATGGCAACATTAATATCCGGAAGATACTATCAAATCAACATCTACCCATTTTCATTCGCCGAATTCATACAATACAAAAAAGAAATAGAAAAAACTGATGTAAGCAACTTGGAAGAACTATTTAATGAATATGTTGAATATGGGGGAATGCCTCCTATACAACAAGTTGCAACAGAAGACAAATACTCTTATCTGGGAGATATATACAATTCAATACTTCTAAAAGACATTATCACACGACACAACATCAGAAACACAGATATGCTCAATCGCATACTCGACTATGTAATAATGAATTTGGGGAAAAACTTCTCCGCAACCAGCATATCTAAATATATGAAACATGAGGGGCGAAAAATATCAAAAGACACGATACTTGATTATTTATTGTACTCCAAAAATGCATGTTTCATACACCAGGCTCCACGAGAAGATCTAAAAGGAAAAAAAGTATTACAACACAACGAAAAGTACTTCTTAGTAGATCATGGTTTTTACCAAGCGAAATATGGAGGCATAGAAAACATGGGTTCCATCCTTGAAAACATAGTCTACATAGAACTACTTAGAAGAGGATATGATGTGAAAATAGGAATCATAAATGAAAAAGAAATAGACTTTGTTTGCACAAAAGACAAAGAAAAAATCTATATCCAAGTAACATATCAATTAAACGGTGATGAAACAATTGAAAGAGAATTTTCAGGACTTACACAAATCAATGACAACTTTGACAAATATGTTTTAAGCATGGACAAATTAGATTTTTCCGGAAGCGGATTAAAACACAGAAATATAATCGATTTTTTAACATCTGATTATATATAGAATGAATGAAAAAAAATATTTTGACTAATTAATTGAATATTAGCATTGTATTAGTTGTTGCTCTATGTTTCCAACAATAAATTTTTCCTGCTGATGTTTAACAATTAAATGAGGAATATAAAAATAGAATTTTAAAAATTGAATAAGGATAAATTTGTTAAACAAATTTTGACACATCCCTATTCAACATATATAACTATAGGTTAGCATTTTGCCACCTAACATCATAAGATGTCAAATATTATTTTAAATATCAAAATATATAAATGTTTTTATTCAGCCTAATTTTAAATTAAAACAATATTTTAATGTTAAAACAATTTTATATACTCAGAACAATATTTATTTGTAAAAATAACAAATTTTAAATAGTTTACAATGGATATATTGAATTCTAAAACACTAATATAATAATTTCTAACAATAGGTGTTTTAATGAAGTGGAAAGAGAATTCAATTAAAAACATTCCAATCAAATTTGGAGAATTAGTATTTTGACTGTTGAAAATTTAGTGCTTGCTATCTCTTATTTATTCCTAGCAAGTTACTATGTATTGTTGGCCATTAACTTGTTAATGTAAAACAATCTATGATGTCGAATTGGAAGCATAGTTGGATCTTATCCAAAATTTTCTAATTTGATAAACTGACAATTTAAATGACAATTAGCTTTAATATGTGTTTTATAGCTTCTTTTTCTACACATAGTTCAAAAAA
>JBGUYI010000082.1:0-5945 GCA_045118635.1 Acetivibrionales bacterium | reverse complement strand
CGAGTTCAAGGCTAATGCAGATAGCAACTTACCTGAGTACATTTTTAACATTAGAAATGAGTTGATAAAAACAAGTTTTATAGATGAACAATATCAAAGGTATACGGATTATTTACAATTTAGAATAGAGGAAACTGAAAGTAAAAACATAGAAGAACAACAGAAATTTAATGTGCTTAGCGAGATTTTACTTTTTGTTATTGCATACATACAAATTGTCCCATCACTTTATGGATTGTTAATGGGAGAGTTTAAGAATATTGGTGTTCCGCAAGTAATAATATTAGCATTGTTAGGTTTAGTAGGAATTATTCTAATAGTGCGAAAGGATAAGTTATGATTAGTTGTTTAGTAATTATTGATGTACAAAATGGTTTTTTAACAAATGAAACAAATCATGTTCCTGATAGAATAAAAGAACTATTGAGTCGTGAAAAGTTTGACCATATAGTTGCGACAAAATACATGAATCACGAAGGAAGTCCGTGTTACAAGCAACTAAACTGGACATCGTTAATGACAAAAGAATCACAGTCTTTAGATAAGTATGTAGAGTCGGTGAGCGAGAGAGTTTTTGAAAAAGACACTTATTCTTGTTTTACTGATGAGTTTAAGGAATACTTAAAAAAAGAAAATATCACTGATTTACACTTCGTAGGAATTGATACGGACTGCTGTGTTCTTGGCAGTTTGTACGATGCATTTGATGCAGGATACAATTATAAAGTTTCTCTTGATTGCTGTGCTTCCTGCGGTGGAAAGAAACAGCATGACTCGGCTGTTGTAGTAATGGAGAGAGTATTTGGTAAGCAACATTTAATAAACAAAAAATAATAATTAAATACAGACTTATGGAGATGATATGAATAAAGAAATAATAAAAAACTATATTGAAAAAGCACCGATTAAAGTAGTTAATACTTTTGACTTGGAAAATAGAAAAATCGAGTATATTGGAATTAAACAAAATAAAACGATAACTGTTATTGATGGTGATGAAGAACTAACTCGTGCTTATATTTTAACACATTTAGTTAATGATTTAGGGTATCCAGCAAATAGAATAGAGATAGAACATGAGTATACTGCTGGTCGTCCGCACACAAATACAAGTTACTGCGATATTATTGTGAGGGATGAGAAAGGAGATGCTTTTTTATTTTTTGAAGTGAAAAGTCCTGATGCCTATAATTCAATTGATAAAGATAATACAATTAAAGAACAGTTATACAAAGTTGCTTTTCAAGAAAAAGCTGAAAAACATGATGTAAAGTATTTGATTTTATATACTATAAAAGAAAGTCAAGATAAAATTTATGATGAATGTATGATAATCGACATGCATCAGTATCCAACATATGAAGATTATGAGGCAGTTAGAAATACATTAAATGAAATACCATCAAGATACAATAGAGCTCAATCTAAACCATATAAGAAAGGCTCTGATAAAGACCTTGAGAAAAATTTTAGTATAGAAATGATACATCAACTTCAAAAGAATCTGCACAATGTTCTTTGGGGTGGAGGAGGAACTGATGATAATGAGGTATTCATTTCTTTAACTAATTTGATACTTGCTAAAATACAGGACGAAGGAACAACAGAAAACAATCAAGATTATAGATTTCAATCTTTTACTTATGAAAAAGATGGAATAGAAGAGTTTGAAACAAACGAAGAATTATTTGAAAGAATAAATAATCTATACCGAGAAGCATTAAAATCAAAATTAAATGTTTTAAATAAAACAGAATTAGAAAAATCATATGTCATAGATACTAAAAAATTTTCATTGGCAAAATTGAAGTATGCCGTACAGCAAATCGAAGGGTTATCTTTTGTTGATGGTAAAAATAGTTTAAGTGGAAAAGACATATTAGGAGATTTTTTTGAAGGAATTATTCGTAATGGATTTAAGCAATCAAAGGGGCAATTTTTCACACACATAAATATAGTAAAATTTATGATTTGGGCTACACAAACTGATAAGTTGGCTATTGAGCGAATAAAAAAAGATAAAGAAATACCATATATGATTGACCCATCTGCAGGAAGTGGTACATTTTTAATTGAATACATGAAATTTATAACAGAAAATATGAAGTATAGATTTAGGAATTTGTTAGGGTCTGCAAGGGATGTAAACGATAAAATAGAATCTGATTGGTTTTATCCAAATCATAGAGAGAATAAATGGGCACAAACATTTATTTATGCTACGGAAAACAATTTCAATTTAGGTACAGCTACAAAAGTAAATATGATTTTACATGGAGATGGGTCTACTAATATTTTTGTCAAAGATGGATTACTACCTTTTACTAATTATGAAAAAGAAACTGGTAGTTTTAATGTTATGCATGATAGCTCTAAAGATAGTTTATATGATGATAAATATGTAAATGGTAATTTTGATTTAATTTTTAGTAATCCTCCGTTTAGTATTGAGTTGGATAATGATACAAAAAAAACTATAAAAAATAGTTTTATGTTTGGAAGTAAAAAAAATTCAGAAAATTTATTTATTGAGCGATGGTATCAGTTACTTAGAGAAAATGGCAGGTTGGCAGCTGTACTACCTGAAAGTGTATTCGATACTACGGAAAACCTGTATATTAGATTATTTATATTTAAGTATTTTAAAGTAAGAGCAGTTGTTTCAATACCTCAAACAGCATTTGAGCCTTTCACAAACACAAAAACAAGTTTGCTATTTGCTCAAAAAAAGACAAAGAAAGAAATAGAAAGTTGGAATAGTGCTTGGGATAAATACTCAAAAGAGTTTGTTAAAATAAAAACAAGAGTACAAAATTTAATGGATGTATACTTTGACAAAAAAGCAAGAAATTCTCTACCATCTATCAAAGATATGACTGAAAGCGAAGAAATAAATTGTATTAAAAGATTTTTAAAGTATTCTATAATGGAAGAGGATAGTAATTTATCGACTGAAGAATTATTGAATAAATATTCAGATGAGATTAACGAACTTTGCTATATAGAAAAAGATAAGGAAATAACTAATGCTTTTGGCTTTGCAAATTCGTGGTGGGTATTTGGTGAGGTAACTAAAGAAATTAATAATGATATTTTTATGTGCGAGGTTGACAATATTGGTTATAAGAGAACTAAAAGAGGCGAAAAAGAAACAGAAAACGATTTGTTTCATTTGGAATATGCTCCAGACAGAATAAATATTGATGAAATAAATGAATATTATAATACTACAATAGCATATAATGAAGAATTATTAGATAACTTGACAAAGAAGAATAACAATGAAATTAATAAAAGTAAGATTGAAAAACTAAGAAGAATTATTGATGACTTAAAAAAAGAATTAACTGACACAGAGTCTTTTATAGGTAAGTATTATGATTCTAATGGAGTATTAAAAGCAGAATATAGTGAAAGAGATAACAAGGAACTTGTAGACAGGTTTAAGTATGGCAACCTAAGAAAATATTGTAGCTTTAGAGTATTAATTCATAAAGAATTACATGACTGTGTTTTAGATTATATGAGGGATATTCAATGGGATTAAATGTTAATATAAAAAAAATTAATTTAAAAGATTTTGCTAACGAAAAAACACTAAGGTTTGATTGTAATTATATTAGTCATATAAGAGTTTTTAAGAATAATTACTATAGGTTCAAGGATTTATTTGAAATAGTTACTAAAACAATAAATAATGACTATAATACAAACTGCTTTTTATATAGCGAAATTAGCAATGTAAATGAATATGGTCAAGTTAATCCAGTAGTGTTAGACTTTAACAATCGAACAGAAGAGAACAAAAAGCTGTATGCCAAGATTGAGAAAGGCGATATTATGGAAGTCTCCGAAGGAGAGATACTAATTTCCAAAGTAAGACCATATTTAAAGAAAAATATATTAATAGATGAAAATAATAGCAATGTATATTTTACGACTGCATTTATTAAATTAAAAGGAAAATTTAATTCTAATATTCTTTATCACTGTATCCAAGCAGAATACTATAAACTTTTCAATGCAATTTCAAGGAGAGGCAAAGGATATCCGACTATAAATGAAAAAGACTTATTTTATTTAACTTTCGATAAAAAAATAACTGATGAAATTTTTAGCAATGAGAATGAACTCATAAAAAAGATAGAATTACAAAATAGTAAAATAAAAGACTTAGAAAAGAGTTTTATAGACAAAGATGATATAATCGATAATGTGTTTGATGCTATATTTGAACTCGATGGAAAAGCAAGAAAAGATATTCATAAAGGGATGACATATGGAACACAAAAAAAAGGGAATACTAAATACATCCCATTTAATATTAAACTTAATACAATAGAGCTCAATAAAACACTTCGCTTTTCAACACGAACAGTATATCCTATTTTTGGTGAGTTGGAAAATAAAATAAAAGATAAAGGTTACACTAAATTAAAAACATTATTAATAGAGCCAATACATCGAGGAACATCTCCATTATATGATGAAAATGGTGCTGTTCAAGTTATTAAAACAAAATCATTAAAAAATGATGAATTATTTTTAGATGGTGATGAATTTGTAACTGAAGATTTCTACAAAAACAAAGTAAATGCTCAAGTTCATTTTGGAGATTTGTTAATTGCTTCAACTGGTAAGCCTTCAATTGGAAAAGTTGATATTTGTAATACAAAAAGTCAATTATTAGCTGATTCGCATATATCCATAATAAGGGTAGATGAAAAAAATATAAATATTAACTTTTTATTGTATTATTTAAGAAGTGTATTTGGAACATATCAATTTGAAAAGAGCTATGTTGGGTTGACAAACCAAATAGAGTTATATGCGGAACACTTTAATGATATTATTATCCCATGCTTAACATTAGAAGACCAGAAAGATATAGTTGATAAGATAAATAGTGATTTAAATATACAGTCAAAGAAAAGTAAAGATGTGTTGGAGCTTAGAAAAAAAATTAATGAAATGATGTTGAAGTTTTTTGTTACTTAAGATTTTGTTTTTTGGAGGATTAAATGAATCAATTAGGAAAATTAGTAGAAATAGAAGACTTAAGAGAAGTGTGGCAATTTGAGGATAGAGATTTCACACCATGGCTTGCAAAAGATGAAAACATAGAGTTGTTATCAAGTGCGATAGGACTTGATATAACAGTAACTAATACCGAGGAGGCTGTTGGCAGCTTCCGTGCGGATATTTTTGGATACGAAACTGATACAACTAATAAAATTATTATTGAAAATCAATTAACTAAAACTGACCATACTCATTTAGGAGAGTTAATTACATATGCTGCAGGCAAGAATGCTAATTATGTTATTTGGATAGTAAAAAAAGCTACTGATGAACATAGGGCTGCGATTGAATGGTTAAATTCTCATACTGATGATGAATGTGGATTTTTTCTTTGTGAAATAAAACTATATAAAATTGGAGATTCAGCTATTGCACCACATTTTAATGTAATTGAAAAACCTAATAGTTGGGTAAGAACTGTAAGTTTAAGTAATGGTGGAAGTGGTATCGTAAGGGCAAAATTACCAAGAATTACGGATATGATTTCATGGGGTGTTATGAAAGCTGGTGATGTAATTACTGCTGTAAATGATAGCGATGGAAATGAAGCAATATTACAAAACGATGGAAAAGTTAAAACTGCTGATGGAAAAGAGATGTCTATGCAAGAATGGTTAAAAGGTATATATGGTTGGAGTTCAATTCAAACTTATGTTTATGCAATTGATAAAAAGAGCAATAAAACATTGCACGAGATAAGAAAAGAGTATATGAAGGCTCACAGTGCTGAGTTTGTAAGCGAAGATTAAGAAATTATCTATTTTGTTAAGTGAAAATCATTGATTTTACTACATTTTACAGTGTTTATATTTTGTTTATAAAAATGTTTAGTAAATCATATGAAAAAGACTGTTTTTATAGTA
>JBGUYI010000081.1:0-2047 GCA_045118635.1 Acetivibrionales bacterium | reverse complement strand
CATCTTGCATAGATGCGAAACCATTACAAGTGGAGAAACATCTAACACAGCAAGTAAAATGTATCTCCTTTTTTAGTATATGCAAACAATAGAAACATATACAGAACAACAAGCAACATGGAATAAGTTATCCTTTGTTACAATAATATTGTAACATTAGAAATATTATTTTGCAATACCTAAATTTTAAGTTTACAAAATTGTACACTTTTTCCTGTTGGTTTTGTATGATACCACTTTGAAACAAGTTTGTCAAATTATAATTTCATTTGGTATATAGAAAGAGTTAGTTTGTTGCTAACTCTTTTTCATCATCTTGTATAACATATTTATTATAGGCATATCTTGTCATTTTCATTTCATATTTTGATTCCGATACAGGGAACATTGTTTTAATTTTTAATTCATTTGAATCTTCTACTCTTACTCTAACTGTTATATTACTATTTAATTTCTTATAATATTCTAATGATTTATTTTTACAGTTAAATAAAACAAAATCACATTCATTTATAATAAAGTCTAAATTATTCATCACAAAGCCAAACTCTTTTTTATTTTTAAAATTCTTATAATGTTCACTATAACAATGAAGTTTATCGCTCTCATACAAAACAATATTTTTACCAACTAAGTCTGGTCTATTACAGTTTTCAGCATCCTTCTTAGATATTTTAGTAATATACTCTTTATTCATACAATTATCACCCATAAATAAAATCCCCATACCATTTAAGGCATGGGGCGAGATACTACGTCCTTGCACCACTTGGACATCTCATCAGATTAAAAATCCTACACTTAAGAAATTGATAAATCAAAATCCGCGATAGTTAGTGTCTTTCTACCTCTAGTACCTCTTAACAAACATAACACAACAGCATGTAGAAACTTATCATAACTTGTCTGTTATGTATATAATTTACCATGAATTTTTAGAAAAAACAATCCCCCAAAAAATCCCTTTGATAAATTTGACACTTATTATACACTTTTTTTAGACTTTGTCAAATCGTTTTATACGTTTTTATAACTTTTTATATCTTTTATTTATTCTATACTGAATAAAAAAGAACTAGGCGATTAAACCTAGTTTTCTTTTTAATTTTCTTCTTAAATGTCTAGATATAGTTCTATCTTTTCTCTTGCCATAAAAATCTTCTCCTAGTAAACTTAATTCTTTTTTATATAAACTATTTTTTACTATTCTTCGTCTATATCCAGGTTTATCTTTATAAGTCCTACTCATATCTTTACTATTTTAAAACTATACCTTGTATAAATATGTTCCTACTACCCAGAACTTGTATTTATCTCCTACTCCTGCATCTAATTGATAATATTTAATACCACCATCAGTAGCAGCCTTAGATATTCTAAACGCTCTATTAAATACAAACTTATAACCTTTTTTCATATGGATTAAATCACTATTCCACGTTTTCTTTCCATTTGAATTAACTATATCAACAAACTTTTCTGGAATACCGTTATCTTTCCAACTAAAACGATTTTCACCACCAGCATTTAAGTCTTCTCTAACTTGATACATTCCAAACATCTTTTGAACGTCATCGGCTACATAATAATTATAATTTCCAGCAGTTCCTATTCTTACTTTATCCCCTACTTTTAGAGTTTTTGTTGGTGTTGGAATAGGTATAGGTTGTGGGCAATTACCATAACCATTTAAGCCTTTTGATTTAATAATAGCTGGATAATCTACATAAGCAACATTTCCGTCAAATCTTTTTCCTATAATATATTTTTCTGAAGTGTATTGTAACATCTCACAGATTTTAGATAAATCTTTTTGCTCTGTTCCATCGTTTGTTCCCCAGTTAGCAATCCATTTATCATATTTTGTTACGCCTTTTATTTGATTATTAAACCAACTTTGTGAAGCATAAACACCAGCATAGCAACCTGCCTTTTCAACTGTATTACAGAAATTGTTACATATAGCAGTTAATACTTCATTGCTTGGCATACCATGATTTCTCTTGTAATTATCTGCATCTTCCATATCAATATATATTGGATATTC
>JBGUYI010000080.1:0-3451 GCA_045118635.1 Acetivibrionales bacterium | reverse complement strand
GATACATTATGGAAAGCTGCCAATAAAATGATTGGTGGCTTGACTGTATCCAATTATAAATTTGTAGTGTTAGGAATTATATTTTTAAAATATATATCAGATTCATTTGAAGAAAGGTATAATGAGCTTGTAGAAGAAGGCTATGGATTAGAAAATGACAGAGATGCATACATGGAGGAAAACATATTTTTTGTACCAGAAGAAGCCAGATGGAGCAATATAGTAGCTCATGCAAAAGATTATGATATAGGTGAAAGATTAGACAAAGCATTAGAATTAATCGAAAAGGAAAATCCATCATTAAATGGCGTATTGTTTAAGATGTATAATAGCCCAGAATTTAGAAATGTAAACTTAGGAGAAATAATAGATTTATTCTCAAACTTAAATCTGGGTACTAGTGAAAAGGACATGTTAGGTAGAGTATATGAATATTTTTTAGGCAAGTTTGCAAGCAAAGATGGACAAAAAGGAGGAGAATTTTATACACCAGAGTGTTTAGTAAAAACAATGGTAGAAATTATAGAACCTTACGAAGGTAGAGTATATGATCCGTGTTGTGGATCTGGTGGAATGTTTGTACAATCACTAAAATTTATACAAAAACATCAAGGAGATTTTAGAAATGTATCAATAATAGGTCAAGAAAAAAATCCTACTACACTAAGACTTGCAAAAATGAATTTGGCAATACGGTCAATAGAAGCAGATTTAGGTAAATTTGCTGCAGATACGTTTACAGAAGATTTACACAAAAACAAAAAGGCAGATTACATATTAGCAAATCCTCCATTTAATATAAAAGAATGGGGACGAGAAAAATTGCTAGATGACCCAAGATGGAAATATGGAATCCCACCAAAGGGAAATGCTAACTATGCATGGATACAACACATGATATCAAAGCTTTCAACTAAAGGAAAAGCTGCAATAATATTAGCTAATGGATCATTATCAGCAGGTGGACAAGAAGAAAAAATACGAACAAATTTGATAGAAGCAGATTTAGTAGATTGTATATTGTCTATGCCATCTAATTTGTTTTATACTGTGACTATACCTTGTTCTATTTGGGTAATTAACAGAAGCAAAAAACAAAAGAACAAAACATTATTTATAGATGCTAAAAATTTAGGTACCATGGTTACAAGGAAACTAAGAGAATTATCGGAAGATGATATACAAAAAATTGCAACTACTTACCACAATTATCAAAATGATGCTAATTATAGTGATGTGGCAGGATTTTGTAAGGCAGTAGTATTAGATGAAATACGAGAAAATGGATATGTTTTAACTCCAGGAAGATATGTAGGAATTGAGGAACAAGAAGACGATGGAATACCTTTTGAGGAAAAAATGAAAAAGTTAACAATGGAACTAAAGGAACAATTCGAAGAGTCACACAGATTGGAAGAGGAAATAAAAAGGAATTTGGAGGCTATAGGATATGGAATTTAAGGAGGTTAAGTTAGGAGAATTAGTAGATACAATATCAGATACAACTCCTATAAAAAAAGAAAAAGTAGTTTTAATAAATACATCAGATGTTGAAAATGGACGTGTATTAAATCACAAATACGTAGATAATAAAAATTTAAGAGGACAATTTAAAAAAAGATTCCAAAAAGGGGATATACTGTATAGTGAAATACGACCAAAAAATAAGAGATTTGCGTATATTAATTTTGAATCAGATGATTATATAGCTAGTACTAAATTAATGGTATTAAGAAAAAAAGTGGAAATTAACAATTTGTTTTTATTTCAAATTTTAAAAAGTGACAAAATAATAAATGAATTACAAATAATTGCGGAATCTAGATCAGGCACATTTCCTCAAATAACATTCGATGAATTTAAAAGTCTATCTGTAAACATACCCGATATGGAAGCACAAGCTAAAATAGTCCATATTTTGTCTACAATAGATAAAAAGATTGAACTAAATAATAGAATGAATGAGACTTTGCATGAGATGGCGGAACAGCAATTTAATATGTGGATTAAAGATTTAATAAATAACAAAGAAACTATTTACGGAAAGTGTTGTGAACTAGGAAAAATTGTTATGGGACAATCTCCAAAAGGTCAAAGTTATAATAATAACTTCATTGGATTACCATTAATAAATGGTGCAGCAGATTATCAAAATGGATATCTAAAAGCTCAAAAATTTACTAGTAATCCGATTAAAGTATGCAATAAAAATGATTTAATTTTTTGTATAAGAGGTACAATTGGATTGTTAACATTTTGCGATAAAAAATATTGTCTAGGACGAGGTGTTGCAAGTATTAGAAATATTAAAGAAGATTATCAAGAGTATGCTTATCATTTGATATATAATTCTATTGATATATTTAAAAAACTGGCAACAGGTTCTGTTATAATAGGAATAAGTAAAAATGACATTGAAAACATAAAAGTAAAAATACCCGATAAGGACCAAATTAGTTTATTTCATTCAATACAAAGTCCTATTTTTAAACAGCTGGAAAATATTCATCAAGAAAACAAATCATTAACCAAACTAAGAGATACATTATTACCTAAGCTAATGGCTGGTAAAATCAATTTGGACAATTTGAAAATAAAGGAGGATTAATATGGAACAAAATAAAAATATAGAACATCCAAAAGTATTTATATCTTATGCATGGACAAATAAAGAATATTCAGACAAAGTTATAAATTTTGTATACAGATTAATAGGACATGGAATTGATGCTATTTTTGATAAATTTGATCTAAAACCAGGAAATGACCTAACAACTTTTATGGAAAAGTGTGTCAATGATCCAGAAGTTCAGTTTGTACTAATGTTGTTAAATAAAAAATATAAAGAAAAAGCAGACTCAAGAGATGGTGGTGTTGGAGTAGAAACACAAATTATTTCAAGCGAAGTATACAATAATGTTGTTCAAACTAAATTTATACCAATTGTTTTTGAAAGAGGTACCAATGGAGAAGTATATATACCAACTTATTTAAAAAATAGGAATCATTTCAATTTGACTGGGGATAATAGCGAAGAAGAATATCAAGGATTAGTAAAATATCTTTATGGAGTAGAAACATTTAAAAAACCTCCTCTAGGAAACAGGCCTAGATTTGTCGATGAAAATTTTAACAGTCCTAGTGCATTAAAGTCAAAGGTACTAATGAAAAAGGAGCCTTTTAATGTACTAGTAGAAGAAATAAAAAATTTGTATAATGATAAAATAGAAAATGAACAAGATAATAATAAAATTATAGATATCTATAATAAGTCACTAGATTGCAGAAATACTTTAATAGAAATATTTTTAGATAAATGTTTAGAAGAAAAATTTGTTGATGATACATGCGAATTTTATGAAAATGTTAAAAATTGGAATGATCATAATAAATTCTTAGAAAAAGAAATATGGAATAGTTTTATTCATGAAACATTTATATATTTGATAGC
>JBGUYI010000079.1:0-50861 GCA_045118635.1 Acetivibrionales bacterium | reverse complement strand
GGAGGATATTTTATGAGTAAAAAGATTGTGAGTTGTTTTAAAAAAATTATTTTATGTAGCATGTGTTTTACCACATTGCTTGCTCCGATTAGTTGGCAACAAGTGCATGCATCAGTGTCTAAAAATTACAAAAGTATATTAAGTAATAAAAAAAAGATAAAAAAAGGGGAAAAATCTTTTGGTGCTATGAGCAGTTATACAGTAGATGGTAGATATCTTGATATAAACAAAGAAAGAAAAGAAAGCACAAAACACGATATCAAAGAAGATGATAGTAGTTTCGATTTTTTTGAAAAAAATAATTATACAGTGCTAAAAGCTCAAACAAATGATCAGTCAACTGATGAAAATGATAAACCAATAACTACTTATCTTTGTTACAATGAAAAAACCAAAAAATTTGATTTAATAGCGATATGCCCTACATACTGGGAAGTAAAAAAAATGCTAGGTAAACAAGATTATAAATTTAAAACAATGAAATTTAAAGCGAGTGTAGATAATGGCAAAACTTGGAAGAGTGCTAAAGAATTAGAGACATATAGGTACGAAAGGAGCTATTATGTGCAAATAATAGAAGATTTAAATTTGGAAAATTCAACAAGAATCGATAGTAAAGTTACACTAACATGGGAGGCTAATGATGGAACAACAACATCAACTTTAGACAATTTTATAGCACTTGATAATAAATTTTGGAGTGATGGTTCTTCATTTAAAAGTGCTATAAATCGACTTAAAGATGGTAGTGTGATTTGTCAAAATTATAAATACTATTTTGATAGACCTATTTCTTTGTGGGTTAATAGAAATAAAAATGAAATACTTGTTGAATGCCCCCAATATTATAGTGAAAGTGAAAAGAAGCTTGAATTTGTTTTAGAAGCATGTCAGATTGATGTATGGAACGCAGTAACAGAATCTTGTAAAGAATTTAAAAATGTAAACTGGATTAAGAATCCAGATGAGGAAAAAGCAACAGGCAAAGAGGGTTATATTCATCCTAAGTATTCAAGATATAGATTTACTAACTTGAATTTAACTTATGTAGATGGGATTAGTGCATATGTATATTTAAGTTGGCACTATCCAGATACTGATAAAAAAATAAGTGGAAAAAGTATAATTTATTCTGGAGGAAAAACAAACAGCAAAGAATCAACATTTTATGTATGCAGGATTCCTGTTAGAGGAGATAAATTAAATTATTGTAAAAGTTATTATAAAGATGAGGCAAGTGGTGATGAATTTGAATTAGTACATGATAGATATGAAGGAATTTTACATGCTAAGCTTGCTTGTCCAAAAGGTAAAAAATCACTATTTGAATTAAGTAGTAATGGAACTGATTATGTAAAAATAGAAAATGGACAATCTAATTGGAAAATTAGTTCTGATTGGAAGGATGAAGACAAACAAAGAAATACTGATACATATAGTAGTGCATGGTTTAAAAAAGATACATCAGATGTGCTTGCTAAATTTTATTCAACAGAACAATCTAATAACAAGATAATTGTTCTACAAAGTATGGTTAATTTTGTAGATGATGGTTTTAGGACACATAAGGAAAAACAATTAGGAACTTTGAAATGGGAATTTACTGATATGGGAAATAACCAAATTGAAGCATCATATACTAATGGATCAACTACTAAGAAGGTTACTGTAGCTAGTAGTGCAAAAGAGGCAGTAATTAATGGTTATAAATGCCCTATAAATAAAGAATGGATAAATAAAAAAGAAAATAGTATGGTTAAAATTATAGTAACTTGTCCTTCTGATGATAAAAAATATCTAATTAAAGAATGTACCTTATTAAAAAATGGTAACGAAGAAATAGAAACCTACAAAAAGGATACAGGATCAAATAAACTAACTTTCAGTAAACTTCCTTTAAGTAAAGGTGATACAGTTACTGTGAAAGCTCGTATAACTTGGAAAAATTCCAATGGAAAGGAAGAATCATTTATACATACAAGTCAACATGTTATTGACTAGAAGAGAGATTTATTCAACAAGAAATATTTATTTTAAAGTTAATCTAAGATTCTAAAACTAGGATTTGTCGTTATAAGGCAAATCTTAGTTTTTTAACTTTGCAACATATTGTATTATTGAAAGGCGTATTTCTGTATGTTACAATATTAGTGGGGTGTGAGAGCACTCAGTTTTTTTGGTTGTTAGTAAAAACCTAAGAAAGTAGGGTGAGTTATATGGGAAAAGCAAAGAAAGCAGTTTCTATAAAGACTACTATAATAAGGCCTATGTTTATTGTGTTGTTTTTACAAGTCATAATAATATTGGTTACTATATTTTTTGGTGGCACAACAAAGCAACTAAAAGACAATGCGTATGAATTATTAGATAGTCGTAATAACAAATTGAGTTATAATGTCAGTAACTTTTTTTCGAGATTTAGAGTTACGGATGAGAGCTATAAAAATGTGAATAGTAAGCTTATTCAACTTGAGGGTGATAGTGAAAAAACAGTTGAGTTAATCATTTCAGAAGTTTCAGAGGATTTACTAGATGTTATAAATAAATCTAATGCGACAGGTGCGTTTGTTATATTAGATAATGTTCCAACTAAGAGTATAAATGAAAGAACAGGTATGTATATAAGAAAAAATGGTGATGAGTTAATGTTAAAAGTTGGATCATTAGGTCTTGTTCAAAAATTAGAGCTAAAGCTTGACAATTCTTGGAAAGAGACTTTCAAATTTAGCAGTGACGGCATAGCATATACTAAATTTTATAATGAAGTGTATAGCAAGGCTAAGAAGAGTGAAACGGTGAATTATAGAGAATGTGAATACTTAAGTGAGCCATTTGATCTTAACAATGATGGTATAAAAAGTATTACTTATACATTGCCATTAATAAATGATTCAGGAGTTCCATATGGTGTGATAGGGGTTGAGATTTCGTTAAATAAGCTTAATGAAATTTTTGATGATTATAAAGGTTATGGTGGATATAATTTAATAGCTTATGGCAATGAAAATAATTTAAATGGTATTTCTTTGATAAAAGATGATTATAATGTGCATGACATAAGTTTAGCAAAATCTTCTGATAGTGTTTATGATATTTATAAAATTTTAGGCATTAACATAGGAGAGAGTAAAGAAAATATAGCTAGTGTAAAAGATTTGGATATAAAATTAGGGGAAGGGAATATAAAAGTTTTAAGTGTCACCACTAAGGAGGATTTGTTTAGTATACAGAATGAACTTATGGAAGATTTATTAGTTGGGTTAGTAATAGCATCATTAGTTAGTATTATTATTGTGATATTTACTGCATCGCATGTTACAAAACCTATCACAGAGATGGTTAATGCAGTTAAGAAAATGAATCCTAGTAAAGCTGTAAAAATTAATAGGCTAGGGATTACACAGATGGATGCATTAGCTGTTTCTATTGAAAATTTAGGTAAAAATGTGTCTGATAATGCATCTAAATTATCGCAAATTATAAATTTAGTGAATATGCCTATTGGTGCATTTGAGTATTTTGATAATTCTAATATGGTATATTGTACACAATCATTTTTTAAAGTAGTTGGAGTAAGTCTAGATGATAGTGAAGATTTATTTATAAATATGGAAAGATTTAAAAAGATATTATCAGATATTACTAAAAATAGGGTTACAAATGAGAAGAATGTATATGTTATAAATAAGTATGGAAAAGAGAGTTATGTGAGAGTGAAGATGCTAATAAGTGACCAAAAGACATTAGGTGTTGTTGTTGATGTTACAGATGATATGTTAAAGAAGCAAAAAATAGAGTTTGAGAGAGATCATGATGTTTTAACAGGGCTATTTAACAGGATAGCGTTTAAAAGAGAAGTTACTGATTATATATCAAATGCACCAAAAGATAAAATAGCAGCATTCTTGATGTTGGATTTAGATAGCTTAAAATATATGAATGATACTTTTGGGCATGAGTTAGGTGATGAATATATCAGAAAAGCAGCTGATTCAATAAATAAATTTACTAAATATGGTGGTGTAGTTGGAAGAATAGGTGGAGATGAATTTACTGCTTTTATAGGAGGATTTGAGACAAAAGAACAAATACGTCAAATTATAAATAAAGTAAAGAGAGATTTTGATGAAACAGAGATAGAGCTTCCAAATGGTGAAAGAAAAGCTATGCGAGCATCTATGGGAGTTGCCTGGTTCCCACAAGATAGTATTCAATATGAGGAACTTAGTAAGTATGCTGATTATGCTATGTATGAAGTGAAAAAGACTACTAAAGGAGCATTAAAAGAGTTTGATATAAAGACATATACATTAAATGGAGATTATGATAAATATGAATAGATTGTAAAGGGTATCAAATGAATAGATTTCATCTGATTGTTTTAACAAGAATTTTACTTTGTAGCGATGGTGAGAACATGTCACGATGAAATCTGTTTATTGCTCTATTCCAAAAAGTCAAATTTTTTTTATTTTTTTGGAATAGAGATATGAGTTTTTTTAGAAGGGGATATTTTGAAATGGTATGTTAAGCATATTCTTTGATGGAATATTATTTTTCTCTACCTTTACTTTTGTTCTTTTTTATATTTGGTGCATTTTTTAAGTTATATTTTTTACCATGACTTACTTTTTTAAGCATTATTGTCATATTTTTCCCCCAATTGTTTAATTGGTTCAAATTATATTTTATTATTTTTCTAGCATTTGATAATGAATTACCAAATAAATTTGATTTTGTTTTAATTGGTGATAATATGTTTTTTATTTCTTCGATGTTTTCTTGTTTGGTATAATAATTTACATTTTCTTTGCATATATTTGCCATACAATTTGAAATTTTATAAATATTGTTATCTTCTTTAAACATTTTTTTAATATTTTTGGTATATTTTTTTGGTAGATTACAGTGTTTTTTAATATCTTGTTCTAGGTATTTTAAAATATTTTTTTTTGAAAATGTATTATAATATAAATCTTCGCCAATATTAGTAAATCGTTGAAATATTTCTTTTGTATAGTTTTCATGAACTTTTGTTAAATTGCTTATTTGTTGTATTACTTTATTTTCTGAAATCGCATCTTCTAAAATATTTCTTAATACTGTCATTTGCAGTTGGGGGCTGATATCGTTATTGGATTTAAATATTTCTTCAATTTTGTATAAATCTTCCTTTTTTAATTGCCCAATTATATTTTTATATTCTTCTTTTTTTTCTGTAGTTATATCTAATTTTTTTATAAATGTATAAATATCATATTTTTGACTAAATTCTATAATTTCATTTTTTATTGTTTCTTTTTCAGATTTATCAAAAGTCTTATTATATTTTTTCACCTTATCAAAAATGGTTGAGTCTTTATTAACAAGTTCATTTGCATAATCAGTACTTTTGTTGGTTATTAGGCATATGGTATCTAATACTTCTAGAAGTTCATGCGTGTTAGACATAATATCTCTAAGGTAAAATATATCTATGTTATTAATACTATCCTTTTCTGAAATGTCTAGAAGAATACTTTTTGCTATATTTTCTGTAAGTCTTTCCAACATATTTAGATAAATCTCTTTTTCGTCTTTATCAATAATCATATCTTCTATAATTTGACTAAGTATATATAGGTAACTAGGATTTTTATGAGTATCAGATTTTTGATAGTTATTTTCTGCTGATTGTAAATTATCATATTGTTGCACAGTTTCATTGAAGTTTGAGTTATATTGTAAAACATATGGCTCTCCTAATTTTTCATTTATTATGTTTTCTAAAGCTTTTATTCCCGTATCTAATTTGTTTAAATAGTCATCGGGATTATTAACATTTTCGAAAACATTTGTATTAATTATTCCATGTTCTACAGGCTGTATTAATTTTTTTGCATTTTTCATTTGAGTTACCAACTTTACAATAGCATCTAATGCTTCTTTTTTTTCAGAGTCTGTTGAAAAATCAATTTTAAGAATTTTATCTGAATGGATAGTTACAAAAAATTTTCTAAGTTGTTTTATGTCATTTCCTGTAATCTTATTAGAATTTTCTAAAAGAGTAAAATTTTCAATCTTATCCATAAATCTTTTTGTTTCTTCGGTCATAATTATATCCTCCCTATAATTTTATTTAAATTTGTTCCTAAGCTTTTTTATCTTAGGCAGTAGGTACATAATTTTAATTTAGTGAAAGTTCGAGCTCCGAGGGAAATTTAACAATCCAGCTTTGACACATATGGATGCACGTATGTATTTTGTGTTACGTGAGAAGCACACTCCCTATACTTATTAATTATACAATAGTTGTTAAAAATCCTTCTTTTAATAATGTTAAATTTAAATTATTATTATTTCTTCGACTTGAACAATTCTAAAAATAAGTATAAAATAATCTTTGGAGATTAATATAACAAAATAGGAGAATTTGATGGAAAACAATAATTTTGTGCATTTGCATATACATACAGAATATAGTCTATTAGATGGAGCAAACAGAATAAATGAGCTCATAGAAAGAACAAAAGAGCTTGGAATGGATAGTATAGCAATTACTGATCATGGAGTCATGTATGGAGTAATTGATTTTTATAAAGAAGCTAAAAAAAATGGTATAAAGCCAATAATTGGTTGTGAGGCATATATGGCGCCAAATAGCAGATTTGATAAACAAAATGGTAGAGTAGATAAAAGTATGCATATTATTTTGTTAGCTAAGAATAATACAGGGTATAAAAATCTTATGAAACTAGTGTCCATTGGTTTTATAGATGGATTTTATTATAAACCGAGAATAGATATGGAAGTATTAGAAAAGTATAGTGAGGGAATAATTGTTTTAAGTGGATGTTTAGCTGGTGTATTATCAAGATATATCATAAATAATGATTTAAAAAAGGCAAAAGAACAAGCAATTAAATTAAAAGAAATATTTAAAGATGATTTTTATTTAGAATTACAGATGAACAAGATTCCTGAACAAAATTTAGTTAATCAAAAGTTAATTGAATTTTCAAAAGAGCTAGACATTCCTATTGTGGCAACAAATGACGCCCATTATTTAAAAAGAGAAGATGCTAAGGTTCAAGAAATATTGATGTGTATCCAAACAGGGAAGACTTTAAGTGATGAAAACAGAATGAGATTTTCGTCAGATGATTTTTATGTGAAATCACCAGACGAAATGAGTGAGTTATTTAAAAATTTTCCTGAAGCTATTTTAAATACAAGAAAGATAGCGGATAAGTGTAATGTCGAGATAGAATTTGGTAAACTTCATTTACCTAAATTTGACGTACCAGAAGAGTATACTCCGTTTTCGTATCTAGAGTATTTGTGTAATAAGGGATTAAGGGAACTTTATAATGATGAAGAAATCAAAAAAGTTCAAGGAAGGCTTGATCATGAATTATCTATAATTTCTCAGATGGGTTATATCGATTATTTTTTAATTGTTTGGGATTTTATAAAATATGCGAAAGATAATGGAATAATGGTGGGTCCAGGCAGAGGATCTGCGGCGGGTAGTATAGTTTCTTATACACTGGGTATAACAAATATAGACCCCGTTAAATATGAACTATTGTTTGAAAGGTTTTTAAATCCTGAAAGAGTTTCTATGCCAGATATTGATATAGATTTTTGTTATGAACGACGTCAAGAAGTAATAAATTATGTTGTTAGTAAATATGGTAAAGATAAAGTTGCACAAATAATAACATTTGGTACAATGGCAGCAAAATCATCTATAAGGGATGTAGGAAGGGTGTTGGATATTCCATATGCATATATTGATGATTTAGTAAAATTGATACCAACAAAGCTTGGAATTGATATAAAAACTGCAATAGAGATAAGTTCTGAGCTAAAAAATAAATATGAAAGTGATAAGATTGCACATGAGATAATAGATATAGCAATGAAGCTAGAAGGCATGCCAAGACATTCTTCAACACATGCGGCTGGGGTTGTTATATCAAAAGAGTCTATAACAAACTATGTTCCATTGCAGAGGAATGAAGATAGTATAACTACTCAGTTTGTAGGTGGTTTATTAGAGGAACAAGGACTTTTAAAAATGGACTTTTTAGGACTTAGGACATTGACAGTTATACGAGATACAGTAGACTTAATTTATAAAAATACGGGTGTTAAAATAAATATAGAAAAGATACCATTAGACGATAAAAAGGTATATAAATTTATAAGTAATGGGAATACTGTAGGTGTATTCCAGCTAGAAAGTGCGGGGATGACAAGCTTTATGAAAGAATTGAAGCCTACATCTTTTGAAGATATAATAGCTGGCATATCTTTATATAGACCGGGACCTATGGATCAAATTCCAAGATACATAAGTAATAAAAATGATGCAAAGAATATAAAGTATGAGCATCCATTGTTAAAGGATATATTAGATGTTACGTATGGTTGTATGATATATCAAGAACAAGTTATGAAAATAGTTAGAGAACTTGCTGGATACTCAATGGGAAGGGCCGATTTGGTACGACGTGCAATGGCAAAGAAAAAAGTTGATGTTATGAAAGAAGAAAGAAAAAACTTCATTTATGGAATATTAGATAAAGATGGTAATAGAGTTGTTAATGGTTGTGTACATAATGGAGTTTCTCCTGAAGTTGCAAATAAGATATTTGATGAAATGATGGATTTTGCAAGTTATGCGTTTAATAAATCACATGCAGCAGCTTATGCGGTTATTGCATATCAGACTGCATACCTTAAGTGTTATTATCCTATTGAATTTATGGCAGCATTACTAAATAGTATGGTATCTAATCCAGATAAAATAGCTTTTTATATAAATGCATGCAGACAAAATGGGATAGAAGTTTTACCACCAGATGTAAATGAAAGTGAATGTGATTTTTCTACTAAAGATGGTAAGATACGATTTGGATTAAAAGCAGTAAGAAATTTAGGGGAAGAAGCTGTTAAAATTCTTGTAAAAGAAAGAAATAATAATGGGAAGTTTAAGGATTTTTCTGATTTTATAAATAGAGCCGCCAAAAAAGATATTAAGAAAAAAGTTGTAGAGAGTCTTATAAAGAGCGGAGCTTTTAAATCAATGGGTGTATATGTTTCTCAATTATTGGAAGTGTATGAAAAAATGTTAGATTCGGCTAATCAGTTAAATAAATCAAAGTATGCTGGTCAAATTTCTTTATTTGAAGTATCAAAAGATGATGATTTGTTGCAATCAACAAATGTTGTATTTCCAGACATACCTGAGTTCCCGCAAAGAAAATTATTATCTATGGAAAAAGAAATGATTAGTATATATTTAACTGGGAACCCAGTTTATGAATATGAAAAACTATTAGATACGAGAGTTACGGCTTATACGAAGGATATAAAAATGATTAACAAAGAAGAGAGTAATATAAAAAATGAACAGTCTGTTATAATTGGAGGTCTTATAGCGAAAAGAGAAGATAAAGTAACGAGAAACAAAAGTGTTATGTCTTTTATTACATTAGAAGATGTGTATGGAAGTATAGAGGTTTTAGTATTTCCGTATGCACTTGAGAAATATAAAGATATGCTTTTACCTGAGAGTGTAGTACTTATAAAAGGTAGTGTAAGGATAGAAGATGAGGAGGAACCAAAGGTTTTTTGCAATGAAGTTTATGATATCAATGATAAAAGATTTGAAAAAAAGGTTGAAAAATTGTATATTAGAGTAGGTAAAGATTATAAAAATATAGATTCAATAATGGCTTTGTTAAGATATTTTAAAGGTAAGACTCCTGTATATTTTTATAGAGATGGAGAAGAAAAAGCTGGTATATTACCAAATGATTGTTGGATAAATTTAGATAGCGTTGCTATAGATGAATTAAAGGAAAGATTAGGGGATGATAATGTAAAATTAGTTACTAAGATAATCTAAATCTTTCTACTTTATTACAATTATGTTATAATCTAATGTGTGGTGTAGATTAATCTTAATTTTATGGGGGAGTTTATATGTCAATAAAAACAATTGGTGTATTAACAAGTGGTGGGGACGCACCTGGAATGAATGCAGCTATAAGAGCAGTGGTTAGGACAGGTATTGGTAATGGCTTTCGGGTCATGGGAATAAGAAAAGGTTATCGTGGACTTATTGGTGGAGACATTGAAGAAATGTCACTAAGATCCGTTTCTGAAATTATATATAGAGGTGGGACAATACTACAAACAGCTAGGTCAGAGGAGTTTATGACTAAAGAAGGTTTAGATAAAGCAGTAGCTATGTGTAAGCATTTTAACATAGATGCAGTAGTTATAATTGGTGGTGATGGTTCATATAGAGGAGCACTTAATTTATCTAATGTAGGAAAGATACCTGTTATAGGGATTCCTGGAACTATAGACAATGATATTGGTTGTACAGAATATACAATAGGATTTGATACAGCACTAAATACAGTGAAGGATGCTGTCGATAAAATAAGGGATACAGCTTTTTCGCATGAAAGATGTAGTGTTATAGAGGTAATGGGAAGAGAATCAGGATATATAGCAGTTAATGTGGCAATAGCGACAGGAGCTGAGGTAGCACTTATTCCAGAGAAGGAATTTGATTTAGATAATGATATAATAAAGCCAATAGTAGAAGGCCGAAATAGAGGTAAAAAACATTATATAATAATTGTAGCAGAAGGTGTTGGAAAGGCAACTGAGATTGCTGAGGATATTCAAAGGATATCTGGAGTAGAGGCAAGAGCAACTATTTTAGGGCATGTACAAAGAGGAGGAAGCCCTACAGCTCATGATAGATTTATGGCGAGTGTTATGGGAGGAAAGGCTGTAGAGCTATTACAACAAAATAAAACAAACAGGATAGTAGCATTGCAAAGAGGTGAAGTTGTAGATTTAGATATCACTGAAGCGTTACAGATGAAAAAAGAACTTTCTTACGATTTAATACGACTAAATAAGTTGTTAGCATTGTAAGAAATGAGAAAGGGTGTGTGTATAGTTTGAATTTAGCTAATATATTAACGGCTATAAGGTTTATTATGGTACCGTTTTTTGGATATTATTTGTATATGCAGCAGTATACTGTTTCTATAATTATATTTATGCTGGCTGGTGCAACAGATGTATTAGACGGTTACGTAGCAAGAAAGTTTAAACAAGTAACGAAGTGGGGGAAATTGGCAGACCCTCTAGCGGATAAATTAATGCAAATTACTGCATTAATTATGCTAACTATCCATAAAATAATTCCAAGAGTATTTTTGATAATTATGCTCATAAAGGAATTGTGTATGGTTGGAGGGAGTATTAAATTATATAAAAAAGAACATTTTGTGGTTTCAGCTAATTGGTATGGCAAATTTGCAACAGTCGTTTTTTATTTTGCCATAGTAATAACTATGATGTTTAAAATACTTAATATAGATGGACCAGTACCAAGTTTAATTGTAGTGATATCAATATTAGCCACTTTAGTGGCCATGGTATTTGCATTTATAAAATATGTATTTGTTTACAAAGATGCAACAAAGAAAAAAAATGTGGAGAAATGATATGGATGAAAAAACGCTTAAGGTGTTAGAGTTTGATAAGGTTATAAGTATATTAGATGACTTTTCATCTTCGAGATTGGGTAAGGAACATGTAAATGATTTAAGGCCAGCTGTAGATTTTGATATAGTTAGAGATTCATTAAAAAAGACTACAGATGGAGTAGACTTTATGCTTAAGTTAGGGGTACCTAGTCTTGGAGGAATAAAAGATATACGAAATGCAATAAAAAGATTAAATATGAATGGTATGTTAAATTGCAAAGAATTATTGGAGATTGCAGATACATTAAGGGTAGTTAGACTTCTAAAAGGTTATCTTTATAGAGGTAGTAGAGATTTAGCGAATAATATTTTGGTTGATATGATAGAATCATTATACATGAATGACAGAATAGAAAAGAAAATATTTTTTGCCATATTAAATGAAGAAGAATTAAATGATAATGCAAGTAATGAGTTATTGTCAATAAGAAAGCAAATATCATCACATAAACTTTTTATAAAAAATAAGTTGAATGAGTTGGTTAAAAGTGCAAAGTATGCAAAGTATATCAGAGATTCTATAGTTACCATGAGAGATGGAAGATATGTAGTTCCTGTAAAGCAAGAATATAGGGGTGAGGTATCTGGAATTGTTCATGATTCATCATCATCTGGTGCTACTTTATTTGTGGAACCAATGGTGGTTGTTGATGCTAACAATAAGATAAAGCAGTTAAAAATAAAAGAGAAAATTGAGATTGAAAAAATATTAATGGAACTTAGTGATAGTGTTAGAGCTATTACTAACGAGCTTAGTGAAAATATAAAAGAACTTGGCATAATAGATTTTATTTTTGCAAAGGCCAAATTTAGTCTAGAGTACGATTGTGTATGTCCTAATTTGGTAAAAGAAAAGGAAGTATATATAAAAAGGGGTAGGCATGTATTATTAGATGCTAGAGAGGTAGTACCTATTGATTTTTGGCTAGGTAAAGATTTTAAGACGTTGGTGATAACAGGTCCGAACACTGGAGGGAAAACTGTCACATTAAAGACAGTTGGTTTATTTGCTTTGATGACCCAAGCAGGGTTACATATACCAGCTGATAGTGGGACTACTATGACAGTGTTTGATAAAATATATGCGGATATTGGAGATGAGCAAAGTATAGAGCAAAGTCTTAGTACTTTTTCTTCACATATAAAAAATATAATAAAGATAATAGAGAATGTAGATGTTAATTCGTTAGTTCTTTTAGATGAGATAGGTGCAGGTACTGATCCTACAGAAGGAGCAGCACTAGCCATGTCTATTTTAGATTATTTTAGAAATAAGGGAACTAGTATTGTAGCAACTACTCATTATAGTGAGTTAAAAGTTTATGCTAGTACAACAGATGGTGTAGAAAATGCTAGTTGTGAATTTGATGTATCTACATTAAAGCCAACATATAAACTTTTAATAGGTGTTCCTGGACGAAGTAATGCGTTTTCAATTTCAAAAAAACTTGGATTGTCAGATGAGATAATAAATAATGCTTATAAACTTTTGACATCAGAACAAATAGAGTTTGAAGATATGCTTACACAAATAGAAAAGAACAGACAACAAACCGAAGTTGAAAAAACTAAAATGGCATCTTTAAGACTTGAGATAGAAGAACAAAAGAAGCAAGTAAAGACTCAAAAGGAACAGTTAAAAGACCAGAAAGAGCGTATTTTAAAAGAGGCTAAAATTGCGGCCAAAAAGATTTTAGAGGATGCAAAATTAGATGCTACAAACATAATAAGTGAGATTAGAAAAGCATCCTTAATGAAAGAAGAATCTGAAAAGAATAAAGAATTAGAAAAAAATAGATTAATGCTAAAAGGTAAAATAGATTCTATAGATAAAAGTTTAGAAGAAAAATTATTAAAAACAGTTGAGCCAAAAGATGGCAGAAAAGCTTTAAAAATTAAAGATATAAAAGTAGGTGATACTGTTTATGTAGCGAATTTAGATAAAAAGGGCGATGTCCTTTCAATAAATGAACAAACAAATGAAGTTTTGGTGTTAATTGGTATAATAAAATTAAATGTTAATGTATCTAATTTAAGAAAAGTAGAAGAGAAGAAAGGGTATGTAACTAGTAGTGGGACTAGAAAAACTAAAGAAATTTCTACTAAGATAGATGTTAGAGGTAATAATTTAGAAGAGGCTATATATTTAGTTGATAAATATTTAGATAGTGTTAGTTTATCAAATATTTCAAATATAACAATTGTACATGGAAAAGGAAGTGGGATTTTAAGAGAGGGGATTCAGAATTTTTTAAAACGTAATGTTCATGTAAAATCTTACAGGACAGGTGGATTTGGAGAAGGAGAATTTGGAGTTACAATCGTGGAATTAAAAAAATAAAATTTGGAGGGATTAAGTAAAATGGATTTATTTTATAAGAGAAAAAATGTTTGGGAAGAATATAATGAGGAACAAAAGAATAAAGCATTTACGTTTTGTGATGAATATATGAAATTTTTGGATTGTTCAAAAACAGAGAGAAATTTTGTAAAAAATGCATGTAAGTTAGCTATTAAAAAAAATTTTGTGTCATGTGATGATATTGTAAGTGGAAAAAAGAAATTAAAAAGTGGCATGAAGATATTTGGAGTGATAAAAAATAAAGCTATTATATTTGGAGTTTTAGGAAGCGAACCATTAGAGAAAGGATTTAATATTGTAGGAGCACATATAGATTCGCCAAGACTTGATTTAAAACAAAATCCGTTGTATGAGGATACAGGTTTTGGAATGTTAAAAACTCATTATTATGGTGGCATAAAAAAATATCAGTGGACAGTAATTCCTTTGTCTTTGCATGGGGTTGTAATAAAAAAAGACGGTAAGTGTGTAGATATTGCAATTGGAGAAGATGAAACAGATCCTATATTTACAATAACAGATTTATTGCCTCATTTGGCACAAGAACAAATGCAAAAGAAAATGACAGAGGGAATAACAGGAGAAGGATTAAATATATTGTGTGGATCAATCCCAACTAAGGGAGAAAAGAAAGATGAAGTGAAAGAGAAAGTTAAAAAGAATCTTTTAACACTTTTAAATAAGAAATATAAAATTAAAGAAGAAGATTTTATAAGCGCAGAAATTGAAGTAGTACCACAGTTTAAGGCAAGAAGTATTGGGTTTGATGAGAGTATGATTGGAGCATACGGTCAAGATGACAGAGCATGTGCATATCCAGCACTAGAAGCTATACTTAGCATAGAAAATCCTAAGAAAACTTGTATATGCATTTTAACTGATAAAGAGGAAATCGGAAGTGTAGGGAATACTGGAGCAAATGCCAACTTTTTTGAGACATTTGTTGAGTTTTTGTTTAAGTGTTCAAGAGAAAGATATGATGGATATGATGTAAGGTATGCACTTAGTAATTCAAGAATGTTGTCAGCAGATGTAAATGCTGGAGTGGATCCTAATTATGATGGCGTACAAGACAAGAGAAATGCTTCTTATTTAGGAAATGGTGTAGTAATTCAAAAATATACAGGATCCAGAGGAAAATCAGGTGCAAGTGATGCTAATGCTGAGTATTTAGGTTATTTAAGAAATATATTAGACACTAATAATATAATTTGGCAGTGTGCGGAATTAGGGAAAGTTGACCAAGGAGGAGGAGGAACTATAGCATATATTTTAGCAAACTATGGTATAGAAGTAATTGATTGTGGAGTCCCAGTTTTATCAATGCATTCGCCACTAGAAGTTACTAGCAAAGGTGATATATATGAAATGTATAAAGCATCAAAGATATTTTTTGAGAGTGTTTAGCAAAAAAATCTTTTAAGAAAGTGGGATATTTTTATGAATTACGGATTTGTAAAAGTTGCAGCTGGTATTACCAAGGTATCAGTTGCAAATACAAAGAAGAATGCTTACAATATAATAGACATAATAAAAGAGGCATATTCAAAGAATGTACAGATTTTGGTTTGTCCAGAGTTATGCATAACGGCATATACTTGTCAGGATTTGTTCTTTCAACATAAATTGATAAGTGATGCGAAAGAAAGTCTTAAGCATATATTGGAAGAGACTTGTGATTTGGATATTGTATCTATACTTGGGATGCCTGTTTATTATAAGAATAAATTGTATAATTGTGCGGTTGTAATACAAAGTGGAAAAATATTAGGCATAGTACCAAAGACATACTTACCTAATTATGGTGAATTTTTAGAAAAGAGATGGTTTTATTCAGGGAAAGATTTAAAAAATACCACAATACAAATGTTTGGCAATTATGTGCCATTTGGAGTTGACTTAATATTTGTGGATTCAAAAAATTCTAATTTGTCATTTGGGGTAGAGATATGTGAAGATTTGTGGGCTCCTATATCACCAAGTTCGTATTTATGTATGGAGGGTGCAAAAATTATATTTAATCTTTCTGCTAGTAATGATTTGGTTAGTAAAGGTGATAGAAGAAGAAGTTTGGTAAAGGAACAATCTAATAAATGTCTTAGTGGATATGTCTATGTTAGCTCAGGAGTTGGTGAATCCACTACCGACTTGGTGTTTGGAGGGCATGCTATTATAGCAGAATCTGGTGTAATATTAAAAGAGTCCGAACGTTTTTTAGATGAAAATCAACTAGTCATATCAGATATAGATATTTTGAGATTGACAGATAAAAGAATAAAGCTAACTTCATTTTTACCTAATAACCTAGATACGACATTTAGACAGATAGATTTTTGTGTAAGAGATGTTGAAGTAGAATTATTGGATAGGCATATAGAAAGATTTCCATTTGTGCCACAAAACACTCAAAAATTAAATGAGGTTTGTAATGAAGTGTTTTCTATACAAAAGATGGGATTAGCTAAAAGATTAAAACATACAGGTATAGATAAGGTAGTGATTGGGGTATCAGGTGGATTAGACTCTACGCTTGCACTTTTGGTTGTAACAAAAGTGTTTGACTATTTAAAAATTCCAAGAAAGAATATATTGGCAGTTACCATGCCAGGATTTGGGACAACAGATGGAACAAAGAATAATGCAAAAATTTTAATACAAAGCTTGGAAGTTAGTGAAATTAACGTGGATATAAAAGAAGCTTGTGAGAGACATTTTCGTGATATAGGACACGATGGAAATAAATATGACGTAACATATGAAAATGTTCAAGCAAGAGAACGAACTCAAATTCTTATGGACATTGCGAATAAGAACAATGCACTTGTTGTTGGAACAGGTGATTTGTCCGAGTTGGCGCTGGGTTTTTGTACATATAATGGTGATCATATGTCTATGTATGGAGTTAATTCTAGTGTTCCAAAGACATTAGTTAAATGCCTTATTAATTGGGAAATGAATAATGAAGAGAATGATGACTTAAAAATGGTATTAAAAAAGATTATAGATTTGCCAATTAGTCCTGAGCTTTTACCACCAGATGGAAATGACATTTCACAAAAGACAGAAGATATTATAGGTAAATATGACTTACATGATTTTTTCTTGTATCATTTTTTAAAGTATGGAGCAAGTCCAAGTAAGATATATTTTTTAGCTAAGATAGCGTTTAATAATGTTGACCAGGAAGTAATAAAGAAAACACTTAAAATATTTTTAAATAGATTTTTTAGCCAACAATTTAAAAGGTCATGTATGCCAGATAGCGTAAAGGTTGGCAAAATTAGTTTATCACCAAGAAGTGATTTAAAAATGCCAAGTGATGCGGAAAATGATATGTGGTTAGAAGATTTTTAAGATTGCGACAACAGTGTTGTCGCAATTTAAAAAAAGAAGTACTTATAAAATTTTGTTCTTTATGATACAATTAATGTAATAAAAGTTAAGGAGAGTGTTAAGTAATGCCTACTATAGGATTTTTCAGAGGGATTAAAATTTTTATAAATTGGGGAGATCACGCAGAACCTCATATACACGTAGAATATGGAGAACATAAAGCTACAATAAAATTAAATGAAATAGAATTAGATAAAGGAAGTTTACCAAAAAAACAACTAAGATTAGTGCTTGCGTGGTGTGAGTTACACAAAGATGAATTAATGGAAAATTGGGAATTGGCAAGCAAAGGTGAAAATACATTTATGATAGAGCCATTGAGGTAAAAATGTCTCTTATAGATTTGGAGGTATAAGAATGGAAAGAGATTTACAATATTATTTAAAAAATGGATATCCTCCAGAAGTTGCAGAGTATTTTACAGTTGGTGGTAAGGAGGTTATAGGTGTTGTCGCTAATAGTGATTATACAATAACTATAAGTTATGATAACGGAGTAAAAAAAATGTATGACATAAAGCCATTCATAAAAAGTAATAAATTTTTTAATCATCTTGAAAAAATAGAGGAATTTAAAAAGGTAAAATATTCTAAAGGTCGTATTTTTTGGGATGATATGACAGACTTGTGTGGAGACTCATGTTATATTTATGGTTTAACATTAAGAAATGATGATTTGTACAAAGAACCTCCAGAAGTTACCGAGTATTTTGAAACAAATAGTAAAGATGTAATAAATGTTGTAGCCAATAACGATTATACATTGACTATTTTATATAGTAATGGCGTAAAAAAGCTTTATGATGTAAAACCTTTTATGAAGATAAAATGTTTTAAAAGATTAGAAAATATAGACGAGTTTAAAAAAGTAAAACATTCTAAAGGTCGTATTTTTTGGGATGATATGACAGACTTGTGCGGAGATTCATGTTATATTTATGGTTTAACATTAAGAAATACATAAAATTTAAATTGCGACAACAGTGTTGTCGCAATTTAACGTAAAGTCAATATTTCAGATATTATCCAACTCAGAATTTTGATATTATCCAAATCATTATTTTCTACTACTTTAAAAAGTTAATCTTTTTCTGATAGTTCATTGTTTAACAATTCTATTATATCCTTATCACCGCGTTCACGAGCTATATCAAGTGGAGTTCTTCCTTTGTTATCTTTTGCATTAATATCAGCACCATTTTCTATTAATGATCTTGCAATGTCTACTTTTTCACCAAAACTTGCCCAGTGCAAAGGAGTCATTCCATCACTACTTTTAGCATTAACATCGGCACCATTTTCTATTAATACTTTTGCTACTTCTGCATTTCCCACATAATGCAATGGAGTCATGTCTATAAGATTGTGTGCATTAACATCGGCACCATTTTCTATTAATAATCTTGCAATCTCCACATCATTCCATGCATACTGCAAAGGAGTACATCCATCACTAGTTTTAGCATTAACATCGGCGCCATCCTCTACTAATAATCTTGCAATCTCCACATTCTCCACCCAATGCAATGGAGTCATTCCATCATCAGCTTTAGCATTAACATCAGCACCATTTTCTATTAATAATCTTACTATCTCCACATCATTCCATGGATAATGCAAAGGAGTACATCCACCACTAGTTTTAGCATTAACATCGGCGCCATTCTCTACTAATAATCTTGCAATCTCCACATTCTCCACCAAAGAATGCAATGGAGTATATCCGTAATCACCTTTAGCATTAACATTTGCACCATTTTCTATTAATAATCTTGCAATGTCTGCATTTTTTACATAATGTAAAGGAGTATATCCGTAATCACCTTTAGCATTAACATTTGCACCATTTTCTATTAATAATCTTGCAATGTCTGCATTTCTCACATAATCATTCCATGCCACAAAATGCAATGGAGTCCATCCATAATAAGTTCTAGCATTAACATTGGCACCATTTTCTATTAATAATTTTGCAATCTCCACATTCTGTGCCCAATGCAAAGGAGTCCATTCGAAAACCTCTCTAGCGTTAACGTTGGCACCATCTTTTATTAGCTCTTTTACTTTTTCTAAATCATTATTCCTTATAGCGTCAAAAAGTTCACGGTCTTTTGTTTCATCCTTTTTCACTATACTAGTTTGTTGAACACTCGCTTGTTCGCAAAAACCTACTGTTTGCAATCCAGAAAACAACAGCATTGCAAAACACAAAATTCTCAAAAATCCTTTTTTCATAACATCAAACCTCCTACTTGTACACAAGCCCTACTTTTTTCAAATATATTTCTCTTACCTGTGCTTTAAGTAAATTATATTATATATAAACAAAGTGTCACTATGCTATTTTGCACAATATTCGTAAACGCTACATATATAATTTTAGTTAATTTAGAATAATAAAAGTATATCTGCGGCTACGTATAAGTTACATTTGCCAACAGAACAGGAATTAATAGATGCAGTAGAGGAAGAAAAAAAATTTAGAATTAAATAAGGAAAACACATAAAATTTGAATTGCGACAACACTGTTGTCGCAATTTGATAAAACACGATAAAAATTATCGCTGTGCTTGGTATTCTTTAGCCATCTTAATAAGAATTTCCTTTTTATTATCATTTGGATATTTAAAGCAATGATTTAAAAGATACTTTAATGTATTTCCAACTTCAATGTTTTTAATACCTATATTGATAAGGTTATTTCCACTAATTTTTAAATCTGATATAAATATTGGATGATTGTTTTTTGTTATGTCATTATATACATTAAGAATTTTATCATAGATTTCACGGGAGTTAACGTGTTTATAAAATTCTAGCAATTTTATAAAATTTTGTTTGCCTATTTTATTTAACAAAATTTTTGTATCTAAGTTATAGTCACTGAAGTTATAATCATAATATTGATACATAGTACAAACCAATTTTTTTATTTTTTTGCTAAATTTTAATCTGTCAAAAATTTGTTCTAAATATTGTTTAGATTGTAGTTTATGAATAACAAAACAAATTAATATACACAATCTTAACTCAAGGTCATAATCAGAAGCTGACATTTTTTTCAATGCATCTATTATAATATCTTTGTGATTTTTTACAAAAGGGAATAAATTTTGTAAAAGTTGCGTTTCATATAATAAAATAAATTGGTCGGAGTATTCTCCCATAATTATTTTTTGAAGTTCTTGGGATATTCTTTCGCCGCTAATTGAGTTAATTAGTGCAGAGTTTTTACATATACTACAAAAAGTTTTTTCTTCTATAGAAAAACCTAATGTGCTAGAAAATCTTATTGCTCTTAGCATTCTTAGAGCATCTTCACAAAATCTTTCATCAGAATTTCCGATACATTTAATGATTTTATTTTGAATATCAGAAATGCCATCAAATAAATCTACAAAACCAGTTTTTTCACTATAAGCGATAGCATTCATTGTAAAGTCTCTTCTTGTTAGGTCTTCTTTTAAAGAACTTGAAAAAGATACACTATCAGGTTTTCTGTGATTAGTGTATCTTTCATTACATCTATATGTTGTAACTTCAAAAGATTTATTATTTAAGATAACAGTTATAGTACCGTGTTTTATTCCGGTTGGTATAGTTTTATCAAAAAGACTAATTATAGTATCTGGATTTGCTGATGTAGTAATATCCCAATCTTTTGGAACCTTGTTTAATATTAAATCTCTAGTACAGCCGCCAACAATAAAGGCTTCATAACCGTTGTAATTTAAGGTGTTTATTATATGTATAACTTCATTTGGTATAAGCATAAAAAAATCCTTTCAATATTTTACCTTTATTATACCACACCTACGTTATAATGACATACTTGGTCCTGAATGAGATTTGTCTTTAGGTAAAGTTTTTCGTAATATATTGGTTATTTGGTTAATTATTTTTGTGAATACGTCTTTAATTTTTTGCAATGTTGTTTTATCAACATTTTTATTATTTTCTAAATCAAGAAGTATGGTATTAGTTGTTTCTGTTAGTTTACTTGCCAGTTCATTCACATTTTGCTCGGATTTTATATTATCACGGCTAATATTAGCAATATGATTTGCAGTATCATCTACCATTTTGTCACTAAAATTAGGATCTTTTTGGACAGAATCAGCTACATTACTAAAAATTTTTTTAAATTCATCACGAGCATAATCAGGGAACATTTCTTGCTCAATAACTAAAGGTTTCTTTGTTATATCAGAGGAAACAGGTGTTTTTTTAAACTCCCAATCTGTACTATTACTATTTTCCCAAGGATTATCATAAATATCATCATCACTTTTCATAAAATCACCCTTTCTTAATTTGTTAAAGTCGGAAATTAATACCCTCACAAGATTAGTAGATATCTTACAGACATTGACTTTTCTTTTTTTTAATCTCATCTTTGTATATCGACATTTTTTTTAAATCCACTTAATTATTTTTTTAAAAAATCCGATAACAAATATGTGAGTTTTTTGCAAAATCAATTGTTGTAAACAGTGATAAATTGTGGTAAAATTCAAATTGAAGGGTTGTATAAAAATTTTTTATATGGAGGTAATATAATATGTTTAGTAAAACAACAATAAGATGGATTACTCTTGTTATGGCTGTTATATTTTTATTATCATCTATAGGAATAACAGGAATTGTGTTTTTCCGTTTTTAAGAAATGGATGAGGATTGAGGGTAGGTGAGGTTATGTTATGATAGATTTTATACGAAAGCTAGTTGTAATAAATTTAGACAGCACGTGGGATGTTATATCTTTTGTGTTGGATTGCTGTATAGTATCGTATATTGTATATAAAATCATAACCATAGTTCGAGAGACAAGAGCATGGCAACTTTTGAAGGGAGTTGTTATAATACTTGTGGCGGCTAAATTGACTAATCTTATTGGCTTAAAGGGGACGTCGTATTTGCTTAATTCGGCTATTTCTTATATAGCACTTGCTTTTGTTGTGTTATTTCAGCCTGAGTTAAGAAGAGCACTAGAACAGATAGGTAATAGCAAATTGGATGTTTTTTTTGGAACAAAGACAAATGATAAAATTCTCAAAAAAAATCTTATGATAGATGAAATAATAAGAGCAGTTTCGAATTTATCAAAAACATCTACAGGTGCTATAATTATTTATGAAAGAGAAACTAAGCTTGGAGAGATAATAAATACTGGTACAAAGTTGGATGCTTGTGTATCTAGTGAATTATTAGAAAATTTATTCGTACCCAATACACCGTTGCATGATGGGGCGGTTATTATACGGGATGTCAGAGTAGTGGCTGCTGCTTGTTTCCTTGGATTAACAGATAATAAAAATATTAGCAAGAGATTTGGTACCAGGCATAGAGCAGCAATAGGTATTACAGAGATTTCAGATTGTTTAGCAATAACAGTTTCGGAAGAAACATCTAAGATTTCATTTTATATTAATGGAGAGATGTATTATAACGTATCTGTTGAAACATTAAAAGAGTATTTGGTTAAAACTATTATAGAAACTAGTTCATACAAATTAAATTTAAAAGAGAAGCATTCAATAGTGAATTCACTAAGACATAATAATAAGATGTCTAGGTTTTAGATATATAATTTTTAAGCAGGTGAGGTGATTGTTTGAAAACAGTTTTGGTTTTAGAAGGTGGCGCAATGAGAGGCATGTATACTGCCGGAGTTTTAGATGTTTTTATGCAGAATGACATAGTTTTAGATGCTGTTATTGGCGTTTCTGCTGGAGCATTGTTTGGAATAAATTATGTATCTAATCAACAAGGTAGAGCTTTTAGGTATAACAAAAAATATTTACATGATAGGCGATATATGGGATTGTATTCATTTATAACGACTGGGGATATTATGAATAAAGAATTTTGCTTTAATGAATTGATTTATGATTTAGACAAATTTGATTTTTTGAAGTTTAAAAATTCGCCAATTGATTTTTATGCAACTGTGACTAATATAGAGAATGGTGAGGCTGAATACATAAAAATAGATAATTTAGAAAATAATATAGAATATTTGAGAGCGTCAGGTTCTATGCCACTTGTATCTAGGATTGTAGAGGTTAACAAGAAAAAGTATTTAGATGGTGGAATTGCAGATAGTATTCCAGTAAAGAAAGCTTATGAATTAGGGTATGATAAGGTGGTTGTTGTTTTAACAAGACCTAAAGAATATGTAAAAAAGAAATCTTTTATGCTACCATATAAAGTGTGTTATAGTAAATATCCTAATTTTATAAATAGTGTTGAAAGTAGATATAAACGATATAATGATGTTGTTAGTTATATTACTGAAAAAGAAAATAAAAAGGATATTTTTGTTATAAGGCCAACTAGAGATACAAAAGTAAAACGATTAGAAAAAGATATCAAAAAAATAGAAGATATATATAATTTGGGAGTTTTAGATGCTAAAAATGGATTGAGTGATTTAAAATTGTACTTAGATAAAAGATAAATTTTCCACATCAGTCATATGTAGTGGATGAAATATATTGCAACCCAGTAAAGATTCGTTACCACAGATAAAGCTATCAAGCAAGTCTTGATATAGATTTTCCTCATATTATAATCCTTATATTTTTAGCTTATCCTTATTTTTTAGGGATAAGCTAAAAATATAAGAGGATTTTTTCTTTTAAATGTCGAATAATTAAAGTAGGATTATTTTTTATACAATAAGGGAGGTAATGTATAATGGATAATAAAGAAGTTATAGACAAACTAATAGAAAAATATGATGAAATGAATGCATATTTAGAAAACATGCAAAAACTGATGAAAACTGATGAGAGTAATAAAGATGATATAATAGAGTTATATAAAAAAATAAATGAAGTGAGAAATAAGGCGAGAGACTTAATAGGAGAATATACACCAACAGATGACGTTGGAGAAACTAAAGATATGAAGACTTTAAGAAAGGGTTTTTTAGCTATAATAAATACTGTTAAAGCTAGCATGCTGGTTGAAAATTCTTATGAGGGACAAAGAGGTATAAATAGATTGCCATTAGAAATATTAATACCGGTAATTGCTTTTAAGCTACATCATTTACCAAATTCTAATGATGAAATTTATACATCTCAATATTTTATTGGGATAGAAGGTATTTGCGAAGAACAAACAGGATTGATAAATAAACAAATAGTAAAATCAGAAGAAGCAAAAAATACATTAGAAGAAGATTTAAAAAATGTAGATCTTCTTTTAAATGACTATGGAACTGCTAGTAATATTTATAAAGGACTAGATTCAGATGGATTATTAAATGATTGTGAAAAAGTTTTTATACAAATAGAGCCAGAGAAAAAGAGAATTTTATCTAAAGTCCAATTGAGAAATACTTCATCAAGATTATTTAATGCAAGTTTAGAAGATGTTTCTGATTTAAACAATGAAAAATTTGAATTTAAAACAAGCTCTGATTTTGATATTAAAATTACTGATGACAGTATAATAAGTATTGGAGAATTACAAGAAATAAATGATGATATAAATTCAAATTTAGAGAAATTACAAGAGACGATAGATATGTTGAAGAAAAAATTAATTTTGTTAGAGGATGATAAAAAAAATTTAGAAAAAGTTCGTGATGAGTTTATGAAGAATACTGCACAAGAAAATGTAAATCAACAACAAGAATAGAAAAGAGCCCATAGGCTCTTTTAGTTCTTTGTGATGGAGAAAAAACCTTGCAAACTTTTGCTAAATGAATTTAGAAATATGATTCGATAGTATCTAATGCATTACCAAGGATTATTAAATTTCCGTATTCATTTAAATAGCCTTCGTAAAATCCAGAGTTTAAAATTTTATTACCATATTCATTTAACAACACAAGTAAATACTCAGATGAAGATGAATCATATAAGCTTCTTTTATCTAATACCAAATAATAATACTCATCTAATTTATACAAAGAATTAAATCCTTTATATGGGTTTGCAGATTTCTTAGCAAAATCACACAAATAATCAAAATTTTCAAATTCAAATATAACAACACTGTTGGAAGCATAATTGTCAGATTTTTTCTTAGATGACAACTCATTTCTACGTTTTCTATTTAAATATCTTTGAAATACTGATAGTTCATCTTGAGATGCACTTGGTTTTGTTAAAGTAAAAACAATATCGTCAGATTTGTCATAATCAGATTCTATAACCATTTGAGAGTTTAAAAAACTAAATCCATAATCATTCTCAAGAATTTCCATCAACTCACAGAAAAATTCTTGAGCAGCTGGAGACGTATAATCAAAATTTTCAAAACTTATATTTCTTTCAACAAAATAAGAAACAGGTATAGTTACTTTTAATTTATTTTCACTAATTTTTTCTATTTTCATAACACCGTATAAGCCCTTTAATGTCAAAAAGGCCTTCCTCCTTTCCTACAAGTACCAATACAAAAACTTTCACTTAGTCATATTATACAATAAAGATACACATTCTTCAAGCAGTAAAAATAATTAATATAGAATAAGAAAAGTCAAACTATGATTGATTGTCCTGCACATCAGATTTGTAAAGTTTTGGCAAAATAAGTTATTATGCCATATTTATACAGCTCAAAAAAATTTAGTAGGAAATACTTACTAAAGTTTTTTGTATTAATTTCGATAAATATAGTGGGGAAAGGGGGGATTATATTGCCTTATGATAAAAATTTAGAAGAATTAAAAAAAGAGAAGAAAAAAATTAAACAAGAATTAGTTGAATCAAAGAGACGTCTAAGTGTATTAAAAGATACAACAAAAGAAGAACAATTAGTATATTATATAGATAGATTAGAACAGGCTATAGTGAAAAACGAAAATGTTGTAAAGCGTACAATGCAGTATTATGAAGAAATGGGACGTGATATGGATGTTTTGCCAGCTAGACTTAGAAATGAAAATAAAGCACTAGAATTTTATAAAAAAGAAAATGAATGGTTAAGGGGGGAGTTACAAGAACAAAAACAACGTTTAGAGACATTTGACGTGGAAAAACAAAAACAAGATATAAAAGATTTAGAAAATAAGATAAAAGTTTTAGAAAAAGAAAAAAAACAAAAAAAGAAAGAAATAAAAAATATGGAAAAAGAAGTCAACAAAAAAGAAAAAACTAAAGATGTAGATAGTGAAAAAATATTAGCAGGAAGGAGAAACAGTGTTTCATCAATAGATAGTGATAGAACATTAGTAGAAGATGGAAGTAGTATTTCTTCAGTAAATAGTGATAGAACATTAATAGAAAATAAAGTTGGATTTTTTTCTAAAATTAAGAATAATCTCAAAGATGCGAAAAATAGCATTCAAGAATCAAATGATATTATGAATGAAATACAATCTGTTAATACGAATAATTTAAACAAATCAGAAAGTATAAGCAAGGAATCAACAAAAGAAATGAACAAATTTAATATTACCAAATAGGAGGGGATTTTTATGCCTAAAAGTACTAAAGAAGTAAATTTATTAAATAGTACAGAAGAAAGGGGAGAAAGAACAGAATTAATACCCATAAAAAAGCAAATAAAGGAATTAAGCTTAGATGAATTGAGAGAACAGGAAAATCTAAAGGCAAATTTAATATCGGCAGAACAGAAAAGGTTAGAAAAATTAAAAAAGAAAAATAAGGCTAAGAAAGTTGAGAATCAGATAAAGAAAACAGAGGAATATATAGATATTTTAGAAGCAGAAAAAGCTAGTTTAACAGAGAATATAACTAAACTAGAAAAGAATCAAAACAATTCGAGAATTAGGAGATCTGTTGATAGCGATAAAACATTTATAAGTGATTCATCCGATAATCTGATAGAAAAGAGAACTTCTATCTCATCAGTAAATAGTGATAAAACATTTATAAGTAATTCATTTGAATATAGAAAAAGTTTGGAGCAAGATTTAGCTGAAAAAGAGAAAGAGATAAAAGAAATTGAAGGAGCTATTAAAATTTTTAGAGAGAATTCAAGATTTAGTGAATATATCGATCCAATGAAAGAGCAGTTAAGCCAACTAGAAAAAGAAAAAAAAGATATTTTTGATGAGTTGAGATTAATACCGATAGAAAAGAAAAAGAAGAAAAACTTAAGTTTAGAAGAATTGAAAGAAGAGGAAAATATAGCTAGAAAACAATTGTTAGAAGCAAACAGAGATTTAGAAAAATTAAAAAAGAAAGAGAAGACTAATAAAGTTGAAAAACGAATGGCGGAAACAAAGGAATATATAAAGATTTTACGGAAGGATGTAAATAATATAACAAAAGAAATAAAAAAATTGCAATTAGAGGAAGAAATAAAAGATATAAAACAAGGTCTTGAAAATTTAAAAAGAGATAGTAAAGAGATTGATCTTGAAGATCTTAGTGATGAGATTGAGGAAATGAATAAAAAATTAAAAGAATTAGAAAAAGAAAAAGAAGATATTACGAATAATTCGGAAATTAGGAGATCTGTTGATAGTGATAAAACATTTATAAGTGCTTCATCCGATACTTCATCAAAAGGAAATAAGTTTATGTCAAAAATAAAATCAATAATTCCCAAAGATATTAGAAATACTATCAAGACTATATCTGATACAGGAAGTTTAAAGAATATAAAGAATACAACGAAAAAGTTGAATAAGGGTAAAGAATATGATGCAAAAGTTGAAAAACAAAATAAAAACAAAGGAATAATTAAATAATTTCAAATGAGGAGGTAGTTGACAATGCCAGATAAAGATATTTTTGAAAGGATAATGAACCCCGATGATTTAGAAAGTGAGAAACGTAATGAGTAGGCGGATATTGCTATTATAAAAAAATGACAGAACGGGTAGAAAATTTAGAGAAACAATTAAAAAATACTGAAGAATTAATGGATTTTTTCGACATTGAAAACAAAGATGAACTATCAGATACAATGAGTATTTCTTCAGTAGACAGTAATGAGACAATAAAAATAGATGAGAATTCTGGAATTCCGGTAAAAAATCTTAAACATATTAAAAATCATTTTGAAGAAGTTCAAGGTATTATAAAAGACTCAAACGATATTGCGAAAACAAAATTAAATGGTTTAACTAAACAATCAGACCAAAAAAATCATCCTACAAAAACAAAAGAAAAAGGTATGGTTAAATGAAGTTTTATGAATAATAAATCCTATAGTGAGAATAATAATATAAGCCCAATTTTATTATTTAGGCTAATAAATTAATTCTTGGAGGATTATTATGAAAAATATAGCAATAGAAAAAGGTTTATCATCAGTAAAAAATTATTTGCAAAGTCATGGTTACAGCGTAAAAGAATTTGATTTATCTAAAAATAACAGTGCTACATTATTAAATTCAGTAGACGCAGTTGTTGTAACAGGAGTTAATACAAACTTCACAGAATTAGATTCAACAGGAACAAATGCTCCAATAATAGAAGCAGCAGGATTAAGTCCAGAAGAAGTAAAAGAAGAAATTGAAAGAAGTGCAAGATAAATAAAAAAAGCCCATAAAGAATTAAGTCTTTACGGGCTTTTTTTATTTATTTAACTAATACTTTATTTAGCTTAGCGAATCTAGGTAGACCATCTTCCATAGGAGGTCTTGATTCTCCTTGAATAAGAGGAAGAGCATAATTAATAAAGTCAGAAGTTAAGCCGTTTCCGTCTTTATTAATCCATTCCATAGGAACTTTTTTCTCAGTATTAGCAACATCAGTTAAGTTTAATAATTTGATATTACACTTATATTCTGGTGTGTTAGCACGTTCAAAAGCTACCATATAGTCAGTTTTTCCTTCTACGGCATATCTAACAGCCATTTGTCCTGCTAAAAATGCTTCATTAACATCAGTTAGTGAGCCAACATGAGCAGCACATCTTTGCAATAAACTAAATTCAATACCTCTAACTTTTGGAGCAATTTTTTTAGCCATATTAGCCAAAATAGCCGCAGTACCACCAAGTTGAGAATGACCAAAAGAATCTTTTGCAAGATCTGCTCCATATTCAGCTATATACTTGCCATCTTTATCTTTAGCTCCTTCAGATACAGCTACAATAACTTTACCTTGTCTATTATAAATTGCACTTGTTTCTTCTAAAAATTTATCTACACTGAAAGGAATTTCAGGAAGATAAATTAAATCTGGACCAAATCCTTTAAAACTTGCTAATGAAGTAGCAGCAGTTAACCAACCAGCGTTTCTTCCCATAACTTCAAGTATAGTAATCATACCAGTATCATATACTCTAGCATCATGATAAATTTCCATAGTAGAAGTTGCAATGTATTTTGCTGCACTTCCATAACCTGGGCAATGATCAGTTCCAAACAAGTCATTATCAATAGTTTTAGGAACTCCCATAACTCTACATTCATAACCAACTTTTTGCATATATTTACTTATTTTATTACAAGTATCCATAGAATCATTTCCACCATTATAGAAGAAATATCTTATGTTGTATTTTTTGAAAACTTCTAAAAGACGAATATAATCTGTTTCATCTTCTGATGCGTCTTTTAATTTGTATCGAACAGAACCTAAAGCTGAAGATGGAGTTGTTTTTAGCAAATCCAACTCATATTGAGATTCTTTACTAATATCATAAAATTTTTCTTCAAGAATACCTTTTATTCCATGAGCTGCACCATATACATTCTCTATACAGCCTTGTTTCAAAGCTTCTTGAAACACTCCAGATGCACTTGCATTTATGACTGAAGTAGGACCTCCTGATTGTCCAAATATACAAGAACCAACTAATTCTTTCATTAAAAAAAACCTCCTAAGTAAATTATATTAATTTTTTGATTGTAAACTAAAGAATTAACCTCTAGAAAAAATCAATTTTCTAGAGGAAAGTATACCATAATGGGAAATTTTGTACAAGACCGTAAATTATTATATAGAAAAAAGTATGGCTAATTACAAATTGTGTTAAGTTATTAAGTTTTTCACCAATATTCTTTTAGTTCATTATAAGATGTCAAACAAATGATTTCTCTAATTTTTCTTTTAAGTTTTCGTCAAATTCCTTTTCTATAATCTTTCTTAATGATAAAAAGGCATCTACTAAACTTGGATCAAAATGAGTTCCACTAGATTTTTGTATTACCAAAAATGCATCATCTAGTGATAGTGTATCTTTATAGCATCTATCTGAAGTTAATGCATCAAACACATCAGCTATAGCCATTATTCTTGCACAAAGAGGGATGCTTTCATAAGAAAGTCCTTTTGGATAGCCTGTACCGTCCCATTTTTCATGATGATATAGGGCAATATCTTTTGCAATGTTTAAAAACAAATCATCTTCTATTCCATCTATACACTTTGTAATAGTTTCTCCTCCTATTATTGTATGAGTTTTCATTATATCAAATTCTTCGGGTGTTAACTTATCAGGCTTACATAATATTGAATCAGGGATGGCAATTTTTCCGATGTCATGCAATGGAGATGCTAAAACCAAATTTTCTATATAATCCTCTGTACAAATATCCATATATTTGTCTTTATTCTTTATTGAAAATGCTAGAAGTTCTACATAACGAGAAGTCCTTTTTATATGTTTCCCTGTAGCGTCATCCTTACTTTCTATTAATGTTGCTAAACTAAAGATTATTTTATTTTGAATTGATTTTATTTTTCTAGTTTTTTCGTATACTAGAGTCTTTAGATCTCTTTGATAAGAAGCATAGTCTAGAGTTTTTGAAATTCGTCCAATCAAAAGCTCTTTAATAAACGGTTTTTGAATAAAATCATTTGCACCTAAAGTCAGACATTGTAGTTCTTTTTGGGTATCAGATACGCCAGTCAAAAATATTACAGGAATATCTGAACAAGATTTTATAAGCTTAATTTGTTTTATTGTATCTATTCCATCTAATTCTGGCATATTTAGATCTAAAAGAATAATGTCTGGGGTAAAACGATTTAAAAATTCAATTGCTTTTTTACCTGAATTTAATGCAGTAACTTTATAATAATTATCAAGAATAGATTCAGTAAATGATAATGTCGCAGCATCATCGTCAATAATCAATATATGCTTTTTAGAGTGCGTAAAATTGTTAGAATTGTTAAGTAAGCTTTGTAATATATCTTTAGCTTTATCATCATCATAAAGTGTTAGTTTTAATTTTGCATCATTAAGACAAGATTTATACGAATCTTGTAAATCATATTCTAATAATTTATCAAGTGCCAATTTTGCATTTTTAGTTTCAAAATTATTAATGAAATCTAATATTTCTGCTACTTTACTAAATAAAGTTTCATCATCTATGCTAATATGATTTTCGTTTGATGTAGTGTTTTTTATAGTACTTGCTATATTTAATAAAACATTTTGTAATTCTTCTATTAAACTATCAATATTAGAAGTTAAATAATCAATATTTGATATGTTTGATTCATGATTTTTAGCGAGTTCAGATAATTTATTAGCACCAATTAACAAAGCTGAACTTTTTAGAGAATGTACAATAATTTGATAATTTTTAAAATCCTTTATGTTTAAGAAATTTCGTAAAGAACTAGCTTTATCTTTGTTTTCAAAATAAAAAGTTTTTAAAAGATCGAAATGCTCACTAAGATTATTAGAATTCATATTAATTCCTCCTTTAATATTTGTGGGATTATAAGAACTATTGATTAGATTTTTAGGTAAATATTTTAGTAAAATATCATGAAGTTTTGATAAATCTATTGGTTTTCCTAGAAAGTCACAAAAACCCTCACTTAAAAACATTTCACGCATACCATTTATAGTATTAGCAGTTAGTGCTACAACAGGGACATCTTGTAGATAGGGGATAGGAATCTTTTTGATTAATTTTAAAGTCTCTATACCATCTAGCTCTGGCATCATATGATCCATGAATATAAGATCAAATTTTGTTGTGTTAGATTGTAGTAAATCAAGGCAAGCTTTACCAGATAGTGCTTTTGTGATTTTTATTTCATATGGTTTTAAGAGTCCTTCTATAACTTTTAAATTTAAATTTAAATCATCAACAACTAGTATATTGGCATTAGGTGCCTTAAAGTCTTGTATGTCTTTAGTGTCATTGTGTACTGACTCTTTTGAAATATTTTGCAGTATATGAAATGAAAAGGTAGAACCTTTATTATATGTACTTTCAACACTAATATCTCCATTCATAAGATTTACAAGACTTTTACAAATGCAAAGTCCAAGTCCACTGCCTTCAATACTTTTATTTTTCTTAGTATCACATCTTTCAAATTTAGAAAATAGTTTGTATAATTCTTCTTCCTTTATGCCACATCCAGTGTCAGATATTGAAAAGTTTAATGTAACGCTGTCGCCATTGGAAGTGGATGTAATTGACATTGAAATTTCACCGGCTTCAGTAAACTTTATTGCATTGCTTAGTAGATTCGTTATTACTTGTCGTATCCTAGAAGAATCTCCTATAAGATATTTGGGTATTGAGTCATCTAAATTTACATTAAACGAAAGATTTTTTTCATTGAACTTAGGAGAAAATATTTTAACAATGTCATTTATTAAATCATGAAAATCATAGGGAGCATTTATAATTTCCAACTTATTAGATTCAATTTTAGAAAAGTCTAATATGTCATTTATAATATTTAAAAGATTAGTACATGCACTTTTTATTATTAAGACATTTTCTTTTATTGGTTCAATATCATTTTCTAAAAGAATAATGTCGGTCATTCCTAGTATGGCATTCATAGGAGTCCTTATTTCGTGGGACATATTTGCTAAAAATAATGACTTAGCACGGTCAGAACTCTCAGCAATTTCTTTTGATTTTACAGCTTCTATTACAGAATTAGCATATTTTATTAATTTAGATAAAAGAAAAGATGCTCTAGTTGCAACAGAAAGACTTATGTACGACATGCCTAAAAATATAAGAGTTCTTGGAATTACAGCATATAGAACTAGTGATTCAATAGAATCCATCAAAGGAGCATTTGGTGTTATATTTAGATAAAAAGATAAAATTGTACCAGTTATTATTAAAAATATTGATCCAACGACAGTAAATATAATTAGTTTTCTGTCAAAATATAATGTCGCAAGTGTTAGAGGGAGTAATAAAAATATTATAGTATGATAACTAAGAGGGGTATATAATATTAGTGTCACAATTAATGTTATTCCAATAAAAATATATTTTAAGTGTGACTCATTTTTTGGTTTAAAGAATTTTAGTATAATATAAGGAAACGAACAAAATATACAAGTTAGTATGGCTATAGTAGAAAAATTATTTGTTTCTAATAAGAAAAAGCCAATATAATTTAAAAGCCAAACAACTGCCATTATAATTGCGAAAACTAATAGGCATTTTGAAACAAATTTGTTAGCTTCTTTTACGTTTTTATCCAGCAATTCTTTTTTGGTTATATTATTAATTTCCATAATAATCCCCCCTATACGTTATTTCGACAAATTTTAGTAAAAATCCTCCTTAAAAATATTTTTACTAAAAAAACAGAGTAAGATTTACAAAAAGATAAAAATAAGAATTGCAAATAATAAAATATTGTCTTATAATTAACTCGGAAAAGAAAAACCTGTATAAAAAAAACGGTAAGAAAGGGAGCAAAAGTTTATGTTTAGAATTACACCAAAAGAGGAAATATTTTTTGATTTTTTTGTAGAGATTGTAAAAAAGAATGTTGAGGCTGCTAAGTTGTTTTATGATTTATTAATTAATTACGAAGATGTAGGGATGAAGGTTAAGCAAATAGAAGTTATTGAACATGAATGTGATGCTGTAGTACATAGAGTTTTTAGGCAATTAGATGCATCTTTTATTACTCCTATAGATAGAGAAGATATTCATTTAATAGCTAAAGAGTTAGATGACATAACAGATCAAATAGAAATGACAGCACAAAGATTTATGATGTATAATGTAGATACAATAAAAGAAGAAGCAAAAAAACTTGCAAAGCTTGCGATAGATGCTACAAATGAATTGGAAGTATTAATAACAGATTTAAGATTTATGAAAAAGAAAACAGAAAAGATTCATAATAAAATTATAGATATAAATAAGATTGAAAATGATGGAGATTACATTTTTAGAGGAGCTATGAAAGAGTTGTTTTTGAATGAAAAGGACGTTATGCAGGTAATAAGATGGAAATCCATATATAATTTTTTAGAAGAAATTTTGGATTCTTGTGAAAATGTGGCAAATATTATAGAAGGGATTGTAATGAAACATGTTTAGTGTGACTAGTATACTTTTGATTATTACTATTGTATTAACTTTATTGTTTGATTTTATAAATGGATTTCATGATACAGCAAACTCTATTGCTACGTCAGTGTCTACTAGAGTTTTATCACCAAAACAGGCTATAATTATGGCCACAATATTAAATTTTGTTGGTGCTTTAGTTAGTAGTAAGGTTGCAAAGACTATATCGGCTGGATTGATAAAAAGCAATGCACCAGGTGGAAAATATGCTATAGTTGCAACTTTAATAGCAGCTATTGTTTGGAACCTTATTACGTGGCATTTTGCAATACCTAGTAGTTCATCTCATGCTATGATAGGTGGATTAATAGGGGCATCAATAGTTTTTGCAAATTCATCTAACGTTGTAAATTGGACAGGTCATGGTGGAGTTTTAGGAAAAGTCATAATTCCATTATTTACAGCACCTATTATGGGACTACTTGTAGGTTATTTATTGATGTCTGTATTGTATGAAGTTTTAAGACCGTTTACACAAGCCTTTGTAAACAAGTGGTTCTCAAAATTTCAGATAGTATCAGCTGCATTTGTTGCGTATTCTCATGGTAGTAACGATGCGCAAAAATCTATGGGTATAATAACATTGGCAATGATATCATCTGGAGTATTGGCTCCTGATGCGGATGTTCCGTTATGGGTAAAGTGTGCGTGTGCGTTGGCGATGGCTCTTGGTACATCCATAGGAGGATGGAAGATAATGAAAACAATGGGACTTAGTATGATAAAGCTCCAACCAATAGGAGGTTTTGCGGCACAAACAGGGGCAGCAGTTATAATAGAAACTATGTCTCATTTCGGAGCTCCAGTTAGTACTACGCAAGTAATAACAACATCTGTTTTAGGTGTAGGCGCAGCAAAAAGGCCATCTGCTGTTAGATGGGGAGTGGTTAGAGGGATAGTTGTAGCTTGGGTTATAACGCTACCTATAACTGCACTAATGGGTGCTGGGGTTGCCCATATAATAAAAATGTTTATTTAGGAAAGGTTTGTTTTATGAGAAGGTTTTGCAAGAAAAGTTTTATTAAGTGTATTTTGGCTATTGGAGTATTGACGCTTGTGTTTGTTCTAGGGATTAACTTTTATGTTAAAGGTTCTACCAAGGATGATATTAGTGAATATGCTTTTAAGAGTGAAGGTGACTGTAGTATTTTGGTTTTAGGTGCTGGGTTATTTGGGGATAAGCCAAGTCCTATGTTAAAAGATAGGCTAGATAAGGCTTTTAGAGTATATAATAATATTAAATCAAATAATGTAGCTAATACTAGTAGAAGAATTACCATAATTGTAAGCGGTGACCATGGTACAAAAGAGTATGATGAAGTAACTGTGATGAAAAAATATTTGGTACAAAAAGGTGTACCATCAAGTGATATATTTATGGATCATGCAGGATTCTCATCATATGATAGTATATATAGAGCAAAAGAGATTTTTGGAGCAAAAAATATAGTTATAGTAACACAAAAGTATCATTTGTATAGATGCCTATATATTGCAAAAAGTCTAGGGATCTCAGCTTATGGAGAGCCTGCAGAAGATATATCATATGTAGGAGATACATATAGAGAAATAAGAGAAATAATCGCAAGAAATAAAGATTTTATTAAGTGTATATTTAAACCATTGCCTAAATTTTTGGGTGAAAAGATTTCACTTGATGGATATGGAGATGTGACAGATGATGGAGTAGAGTTTTGAGGTACCCGTCTAAATTAGAATATACCTTGGACAAGAGATGTTCCCTATGTTTTTTGTCCAAGTTTTTTTATGCATTGACGATAAATACAAATTTTTGTTGAATTTTTATATATTTTCTGGTAAACTTATGGTTGACATAAAATTTTTATGGTGATATTGTTTATTATTGTAAAAATATTTAGAATATTGACGATACAAATTTTGTATGGAGAAAGTTCTTTGCCGGGTAGTAGGTAGTAAAATGGAGGGAGTTTTTAATGTATAAATACTTAAAATATATGTTTGAGTTTTTATTAAGTTTCGTCATTGTGCAGTTGTTTTTAGGAATTGTATGGTTTACGCATTCTTTTGTGGAGACACCAGCTGAAGGAAAGTTTTTTACTGTGCTGGCCCCATTAAATGGTGCGCCGGGTGAGTTTGTTTTAAATTATATATTATGGTCTGTTATTCCGGGAATAGTGCTAGCTATTGGTATTTTAATATTCATCAGAAAAATTGATAAAAAGTGGATTTATGTACCGTTATTAGTTGTTGGCTTAAGTTTTGCATTTTATAAATTAGGTATTTTTGAGTATGTTTTTGTAAATAGTATGAGTTCTAATTTTATTAAAGAGAATTATGTTAACCCAAGTGATGTAAATATAGAGTTTACCAATAAAAAAAATTTAATATATATAATTTTAGAATCAGTAGAAAACACGTATGCAGCTAAAGAAGACGGTGGTTTTATGAAAGATAGTCTAATACCTAACTTAACAAAAATGGCAAATGATAATATTAGTTTTTCTGATACAAACAAATTAGGTGGAGGTTTGTATTTAGATGGGACTAGTTTTACAACTGCATCAATTTTAGCACAAATGTCAGGAGTTCCTTTAAAACTTGATATTGACAAAATAAATAAGTATGATTTCAAAAAGTTTTATGAAGGAATAACATTAGGGGATATACTATATGAAAATGGTTATGAAAATTATGTGATAATGGGTTCTAATTCAGAATTTGGAGCGATTGATGGATTGTATAAGAATCATCATTACAATGTATCAGACTTAAACACTGCAATAGCTAAAGGCAAAATGACACAGGATGACATTGTTTGGTGGGGATATAGTGATAGTGATTTGTTTAAATATGCAAAAGAAGAGTTGTTAGAAATATCAAAAAATGGCAAACCCTTCAATTATATAATAAATACTATGAATACACATTTTAAAGATGGTTATGTTGAAAAAGACTGCGAAAATATTTTTGAAGATCAATATAGTAATGTTGTATATAATTCTGATTCAATGGTTAGTGATTTTGTAGATTGGGTAAAGAAACAGGATTTTTATGAAAATACTGTAATTGTGATAGTTGGAGATCATATCACTATGGATTTAAAATTTTGCAATAGTTTGCCGAAAAACTATAATAGGACAACCTATAATACATTTATAAATACTGATTTTGATAAAATGACAATAAAAAATAACAAAAGATTATTTACTCAATTAGATATGTTTCCAACAACTATAAGTGCAATAGGCGGCAAAATAGAAGGTGATAGATTAGGGTTAGGGACAAATTTATTTAGTGGTAAAGAAACTATAATTGAAAAGTACGGATATGAAAATGTGCAATTAGAACTGAATAGGAAATCAAAATTTTTAAGTTCTTTAATGGGCAAAAAATAATGCAACGTGAGACATTACTCTTGGAAATACAGTATTTTTTTTACTTTATTTTTGTCAATTTGCAATTATAGAAAAAATAAAGTAAAATAGGACTTGCTAGGGGATGTTTAGAAAAAAGGAATGAATATTAATTTTTATTTGTATAATATAATAAGGTCCTTAAAATAGCGGGATATTTTTGCTAAGAAAAGGAGATGATTTTATGATAAAATGTTCAGTTTGTAAAGAAAATATGGCTCTTATTTTTATCACAAAGTATATAAATGGAAAAAAGATACAAGAGGGTTTGTGTTTAAAGTGCGCAAAAAATCAAGGATTAAAACCAGTAGAAGAATTATTAGAGGATACTTGTGTGACAGAAGAGGAATTAGAAAATTTAAATACTCAAGTTGGTAATATTTTTAACACAATGGATATAGAAGAATTAAGTGATATGGAAGATGAAGATGGCGAAGTATCAAAAGATGCATACATGAATTTTTTTAATGGATTTAAAAAAGATAATTATGATGATGACGTTAAATCTAATGTAAAAGTTGCTACAAAAAATGATACAAAAAAGAAAAAGTATTTAGATAATTACGGAATAAATTTAACTAAAAAAGCACAAGATGGTAAGCTTGACAATGTTGTTGGAAGAGAAAATGAGTTAGAAAGAGTTATTCAAATATTAAATAGAAGAAATAAAAATAATCCAGTTTTAATAGGAGAACCTGGAGTGGGAAAGACTGCTATAGCAGAGGCTTTAGCACACAAAATCATAAAAAAAGAGGTCCCAATAAAATTATTTAATACAGAAGTATATATGTTAGACTTCACTAGTATAGTTGCAGGGACTCAATTTAGGGGACAATTTGAAACCAGAATGAAAGGAATAATAGAAGAAGCTATATCTTTAGGAAATGTTATACTAGTTATAGATGAGTTGCATAATATTATGTCAGCAGGAGAAGCAGATGGGGCTATGAATGCTGCAAATATTTTAAAGCCTGCATTGTCTAGAGGAGAAATACAAATAATAGGGGCGACAACATTAGAAGAATATAGAAAACATATTGAAAAGGATAAAGCATTAGAGAGAAGATTTCAACCAGTGTTTGTAAGTGAACCAAGTGCAGAAGAAACAATACAGATATTAGAGGGAATAAAAGGATATTATGAAGATTATCATAAAGTTAAAATTTCTGATGATGTGATAAAAGATGCTGTGTATCTTTCACAAAGATATATAACAGATAGATTTTTACCAGATAAAGCTATTGATGTTATAGATGAAGCTGCATCTCGTGCAAATCTTAATAATGTTAATTTAACAAAACTTGCTAATATAAAGGAAGAATTACAAAATATCCAAAATGAAAAAGATTCAGCAGTTATGGCTGATTCAATAGAAGATTATCAAAAGGCGGCTGATTTAAAAATAAGAGAATGTAAGCTTTTACAATCGCTAAAAGAAATTGAAAAGCAGAATGTTCCAATAGTAGTAACTTATGATGACTTAGCAGAAGTTATAAGGATGTGGACTAAGATACCTGTTCAAAAAATAAATGAACTAGAGACAAAGAAACTATTGTCACTAGAAGAAAGACTTCACGAAAGGGTAATAGGGCAAAAAAATGCTGTTTCTGTTTTAGCAAATGCAATAAAAAGAAATAGAACAGATTTTAGAAATTCTAGAAAACCTATATCGTTTATATTTGTCGGACCTACTGGGGTTGGAAAAACAGAGCTTGTTAAGGCTTTGGCATGTGAATTATTTGGAAGCGAAAAATCACTTATAAGGCTTGATATGTCTGAATATATGGAAAAACATACTGCTTCAAAATTGATTGGTGCACCTCCTGGATATGTAGGTTATGATGAGGCAGGTCAGCTTACTCAAAAAGTTAAGAGAAATCCTTATTCTGTAATATTGTTAGATGAGATAGAAAAAGCGCATCCAGACATATTTAATATGTTGCTGCAAGTTTTAGATGATGGAGTTTTAACTGATAGCCAGGGGAATAGAGTAGATTTTAAGAATACAATAATAGTAATGACATCTAATGCAGGGACTAATACAAAAGGCAATGGTATAGGATTTTTTGGCGATTCATATCAAAGCTTAGAAAATAAAGTTTCTGATGAATTAAAGAAAGTATTTAGACCTGAGTTTTTAAATAGGATAGATGATATAGTTGTGTTTAGTGAATTATCTAAAGAAGAATTAAAAGAAATAGTAAAGTTAATGTTAAATGATGTTATTTGTGAAATAAAGAATAAAAACATGAATATATCAATTAGTGATGATGTAAGTGATGTTATATTAGAAGAAGGATATAATCCTAAATATGGGGCAAGACCACTTAGAAAAACTATACAAAGACTTATAGAAAATCCATTAGCAGATAATTATTTGATGGGTAAGTATAAAGAAGGAAGCAATATAAATGTTTATGTTTGTGACAAAAAAATAATTATTGACTAGAACAAAAGATGGTGTTATTTCTGCACCATCTTTTTTGAATATTTAGATAGTAGATTAGGGAAAGATATTATTTAAATAAAATAGAGGGTGTGGTGTATAGTGAATATAGCACATGAAAAGATTTTTGATGTGGACCTAATAAAAGTAAAAGGACGACTTACTAACGCTACTACAAAAAAAATTTCGAATAGTATTTTTAAGTACGTAGAGCAAAATTGTCATATGATATTAGATATGACAGACTGTGAATTCATATCTAATGCAGGTTTTAGGTTTTTAGTTTTGTTAGATAGAGATATTTTATCAAAGTGGGGAAAACTTGTTTTAGTAGGATTAAATGATCAAATTATAGAAATAATGAATTTGACGGGTTTTGAAAATATATTTTCCATATATTCATCTATTTATGAGGTATTTGATGTATGGAATGTAGGAGGTAAATATGGAAAGAATAGATAATAATCCAACTACTACATATCAAGGATATGATTTAAGAGAAGGAAACCCTTTGCCATTTGGTGCCACAATTGTGCCAGGTGGAATAAATTTTTCTGTATATTCTCAACATGCTACATCATGTACATTAGTTATATACAAAAGGGGTGAGCGTAACCCATTTGTTGAGATACCTTTTCCTAATACATTTAAAATAGGCAATGTTTTTTGTATGATAGTTTATGGACTAGATTACGAGGAAATAGAATATGGCTATAAGATGGATGGAGAATTTGCACCAAAAAAAGGGTACTGGTTTGACAATACAAAAATTTTATTAGATCCATATGCAAAATCAATTGCTGGACGTGACGAATGGGGAAAAAAAGTCAACCTAGCTTGTAAATATCCTCATAGGGCTAGAATTACAAGATTTGATTATGATTGGCGAGGAGATAAGCAATTAGAAATACCAATGGAGGATTTGATCATATATGAAATGCATGTACGGGGTTTTACAAAACATAAATCATCTGGTGTTAAATATAAAGGAACGTATTCAGGAATTAGAGAAAAAATTCCATACTTAAAAGATTTAGGTATTAATTGTGTAGAACTTATGCCAATCACCAGTTTTGATGAATTTGAAAATAGTAAAACATCCCCAATAACAGGAGAACAACTCTTAAATTACTGGGGATATAGTTCAGTCGGTTTTTTTGCGCCAAAGGCTGGATATGCTAAAACTGGGAAATTTAATGGTGAATGTGATGAATTCAAAACTCTAATTAGAGATTTTCACAAACATGGAATAGAGGTAATATTAGATGTTGTTTATAATCATACAGCAGAAGGAAATTCGTTAGGACCATGTATTTCTTTTAGAGGTATAGATAATAAAACATATTATATGCTAACAGCAAATGGAGAATACTATAATTTTAGTGGATGTGGTAATACATTAAATTGCAATCATCCCGTTGTTCGAGATTTAATATTAGCAAATTTAAGAAATTGGGTTGCAGAGTATCATATAGACGGGTTTAGATTTGATTTAGCATCAATCCTTGGAAGAAATCAAGATGGTACTCCTATGAATAATCCACCACTTCTTGAATCGTTAGCATTTGATCCAGTTTTAGGTAAGTGTAAGTTAATAGCGGAAGCATGGGATGCAGGTGGATTATATCAAGTCGGAAGCTTTCCATCTTGGGGAAGATTTGCCGAATGGAATGGTAAATTTAGAGATGATATTAGGCGATTTTTAAAGAGTGATCAAGGAATGGTAACTTCTGTCATGCAAAGGATAATAGGGTCACCTGATCTTTATTTTCATAAAGGTTTGGGGACTTGTTCATCAATTAATTTTATAACTTGTCATGATGGATTTACTTTGATGGACTTGTTCTCGTATAATCAAAAACACAATTGGGCAAATTGCGAAAATAATAAAGATGGTAATGATACAAATTATAGTTGGAATTGTGGAGTAGAAGGTCAAACAGACAATGTAGAAGTAAATATTTTAAGAAAAAGATTGATAAAAAATGCAATTAGTATATTAATGATTAGTCAGGGTATTCCAATGATGTATATGGGTGATGAGATGGGAAATTCTCAATATGGAAATAACAATGCATACTGTCAGGATAATGAAGTTTCTTGGTTAAATTGGGATGACTTGAATAAAAATAAAGACATATATAACTTTGCTAAAAAAATGATACAGTTTAGGAAAACTCATTCAGTTTTAAGGAATAAACTTCATTGGGAAGATGAAAAGGAAGAGGGGAGTGGATTTTCGCACATATCATGGCATGGTACAAAAATAAATGAACCAAATAAAAATGATTGGAGTAGAAGCATTGCACTTATGCTTTGGGGAAAATCAAAATATTGCAATAACATAAATAATGACCATATATATGTTATCATGAATATGTATTGGGAATCACAAATTTTCGAATTACCATCACTTAGCTTAGATGAAAAATGGTATTTATTTTCAGATACTTACAAATCAGAAATTGCAGAAGTTGGAGATGAAATTAAATTAAAAAATCAATCCTCCTATACTGTAGGTCCAAGAAGTATAGTAATAATGATAGCAAAACAAAGGTAATATAAATATAAACTTTTCTAAAAACTACTCTTACTAAAAGGGTAGTTTTTTTATAATTCAGTCCTAGAGATATCCCCTATTTCAGTGTTTATAGCATAAGTGGACAGATCCAATTTAGTGGGAGTTCAAGCTCCAACTAAATCATAACACTCGAGATTTGATTCACACAGATGTGCATATGTATTTTGTGCTAGATTACGTAGCACGCACATGGCGCCACAAGATTGATCTCGAAAATCTGGATTAACATTAAATTAAGTTGATTTTTATGAATATATATGGTATAAGTAGTATGGCAAGGAAAATGTTTCTTAAATTATTAACATTATGGGAATGCCTGCAAGAATAAGAACTTCCAAATAGTAGAAGTAAACTTAAGTCTTAAAGCGAGATAACAAAAATAAAATGGAGGAGATTTAAATGGCAGTAGGAAGAGAGCTATTCAATGTAGGAATATTAGACGAAATTGATACTACTAGATTTGTTTTAGCTTGTAAAAGAGGAGATATACATTTAGTGGAAACATTATTAATTAAAGGACTTAGTTTAGACATAATAAATGATGGATTAATATGGGCATCAATAAAAGGTCATAGTAATGTAGTTGAACTTTTAATAGATAACGGAGCTAATGTAAATAGTAAAGATAATAATGGACATACAGCGTTGTTGTATGCTTGTAAAAAAGGATTAAAAAATATAACAGAAATATTAGTTAATAATAATGCTAATGTGGATGTTATGGACAAAGATGGGAATACAGCATTATTATTTGCATGTGAACGAGGGTTCAAGGATATAGTAAGAATATTAATTGATAATAACGCCAATGCAAATATAAGAAATAATAATAATGAATCACCTATAATGTTAGCGTGTTTTAATAATTATAAAAAAATAGTTTATTTTTTGTTAAGAAGAGTACCCAATATAAATTTGGAAAATATAAAAGTTTTGACATGGGCTTGTGGAAATGGATATTTAAAAATTGTAAAACAATTAATCAAAATGGGTGCTAATGTAAATGAGTCATATTCTGAAGAAGACATATTTTTACCAGTAGCGTATGCGGGAAGAGTTCCAAGAGTTGTAGAATTATCTTTAGAAAATCATAGAAATAGGGATAATAATATAATTAGTCAAACATCAATTGTTGGTGATACTCCGTTGTTAGTAGCATGTATGGGGGGGTATACAAATATAGTAAAAATACTATTAAAAGAACATGCAGACGTAAATGTAACAAATAATCATCGAAACACCCCATTATTAGTAGCATGCATGGGAGGCTACACTCATATTGTACAGTTATTATTACTAAAAGGTGCCAATCCAAATATTCGGAATATAAATGGTTGGGTTCCACTAATATGCGCAACTTCTGGTGGAGTAAAAAAAATAGTGAAGTTATTATTAAATAATGGAGCAGACGTAAATGCAACAGATATGAATAATAATACCTCGTTGATGTTTGCATGTGATAAAGCAGATAAGGCAATGGTGGAGTTGTTAATAAAGTACAATGCAGATATTGACATGGCTGATGAAGAAGGGGACACAGCTCTAATTCGAGCTTGTATGGAAAATAATATAGATATAGTAAGAATACTTTTGAAAAATGAATCAACTGTAAATTCAAGAAATGAATCAAAACAAACAGCACTAATGTGGGCTTGTGATAGTGGAAATACTACAATAGTTCAGGATTTGATAAAATATGGAGCTAAAGTGGAACTTTGCGACAGTGAAGGTAAAACAGCACTAATGTATGCTTGTCTTGCTGGAAATTCAAATGTGGCAAAAATTTTATTTGAAAATTTTGCAGATATAAATGATTTAAGTAAAGTGAATAACACAAATGGAAAAACATTTTTAATGCAACTTTGTGAGTTTGATATGGCGAGTAATTTGGTAAATTGGTTGTTATCAAAATATGTGGATAAAAATAATGAAGAAGGATTAAGAGAATTGGTAAACGCATCAGATTTTCAAGGTGCTACAGCATTGATGATTGCAAGTAATAGTGGCTTTTCATATTTAGTAGAGATTTTATTAAAAAATGGTGCTGATGTAAATAAAGAAGATTTAAGAGGTAATACAGCATTGCATATAGCTTGTGAACAAAGTGGAACAATTAGGACAATTAATATATTATTAGATAATGGTGCTGATATAAACAAAAGAAATCGGAATGGTAATACAGCATTGCATAAGACTTGTTGCAACAATTTAGAGGAGTCCACCAATTTACTTATAAAAAGGGGCGCAGATATTAGTATATTAGACGAACATGCTAATAATGTGATTCATATTGCATGTATATATGAATCAGTTGATGTAATGCCTATTTTACTAGAACAAAATATAGATATAAATACAAAAAATAATGATGGTAAAACACCACTGATTATAGCATCTTCTAAAGAAAATGAAGAAAGTGTAGAATTGTTATTAAAATATAAAGCTGATAGTGATATTGAAGATTCAGATGGCAATACAGCACTTACCATAGCTTGTGAAAAAAATAATATACCAATTGGTATATTGCTTGTGTTGTATTTTGCAAATCTTAATGTTTTGTCAGTTATAGAAGAAGAAAGAAGAAATGAGTATCTTGACTTATTAGCAAGATATTCAAGTTTTAGAGTAAAAGCAAGAATTGCTGTATATAAAAAAAATTTAAATGGACTAAGAGAGCAATTAAGCAAGTATTTTTCTTATGTTAATGTTAATATGGCAAAAGGCGAAAAAATAGAAGAGTATATTTATAGGGTAATAACAAAATTGCCTAAATTTGATAGATTAAATAAATTTATGCGATCATTGAGTAAGAGCAAAGAAATTGAAGAATTAAAAAAAGCAAATACTGAAATAAAAAAGAGTATGGATTCAGTAAAGAAAAATCCTTTTATAAATGTAGAAAATAGAAATGAAGAATTAAGTCTAAATAAACAAATAATAAATAACATAGAAATATTTAAAGAGATAGCTAATGAACTTTATTTTAATAATGTTGTTAATATAATTAATCTTAGTAAGAACGGAATTACTCGTAGTTAGACAATTTCTCTACCCTTTTAAAGGAGTGTGATTTCAACCAAATTGATTTTTGTGAAGATTGTACCACTTTTTTGGTGGTATAGCTCACTTGATCTCACACTGAATTAGATTTGTATTCTCGCCAATTTTAAGATAAACTTTGTAGTGAAGGACATCTCTTGGGCTAAGGACTAAAGTCAATACTCGCAAGCGGGGCTTGACAAAACTCCCAAAAAAATGTTGCTTGACTATATAACAGAAAAAATGTAAAATAGTGGTAGAAACATGTTTTGTATTATATAATACAAGGAGAGATTGCTATGGTATTTTATTCCAAAAAATTATTAAACTTGGTAAAGAAAAAGGTTAGAGGAATATTTTTGCGTAGTGATAAAGCCGGAGAAACTATATTAACAAGAGCATGTAAAAAGTTTAAATTAAGATTTGTGAAATTATTAAGTTTTTTAGGAGTTAGTATAAAAGCAAAAAATAAAAGAGGAGAGACACCTTTATGGGCAACTTTGAATTCTAGAAATAAAAACAAAAATGATGATTTGGTTAAATTTTTTGTAAAACAAAAAGTTGATTTAAACATTGGATACGGAGGACATACTCCATTAACATTTGCCATTTCAAAAAATGATGTAGAGTTAGTTAAAATTTTACTAGAAGATAAAAATAATAAAGCAGATGTCAACTTAAAAAATTCATTAGGTAAAATTCCATTAATTCTTGCTTGTGAAAAAGGTAATTTAGACATAGTAAAATTATTAATTAACCAAAAAGTTGACGTAAATTGTAAAAACAAAGATGGTGAAACACCGTTGTGGTTAGCTTGTAAATATAAAAATAATAATTTAGCCAAATTATTATTTGATGAAAAAGCCGATATCAATTTAAAATGTGGAAAGACTACACTTTTAACCTTTGCATGTAAAAAAAACAATTATGATTTTGCAAAATTATTACTTCAAAATAACTTTGTTGTAAATTATTCAGACAATTATTTATGGACAATTTTGAATTCTAAAATTGAAAACAAAATCACATTAATAGATTTATTATTAGAAAATAATGTAGATGTTAATAGATACTGCTGGGGAGAAACTCCATTAACTTTTGCGGTAAAAGAAAATAATATGAACTTATTAAAAAGTCTAATATCTAGTAAAAATAATAACATAGATATAAACAAAACAAATTTATATAATGAATCTGCACTATGGTTAGCCATAAATAATGGAAACACAGATATGATAAGATATTTAATTGATAATGGGATAGATATTAATTATAAAAATGGGGTAAAGGATACTCCATTAATATATGCAATTAAAAAAAATGATAAAGAACTATTTAACATATTATTTGAAAATGATAAAAATAAAGTAGATGTTGATAAACAAAATATTAAAAGTCCATTGTGGTGGGCTATAGGTAACAAGAACTATGATTTTATAGAAACTTTGCTAAAAAACAAAGCAAACGTTGATAAAGAATATGGAGGAGAAACACCTTTAATGGTAGCTAGTCGAGATGGAAACATGGAATTAGTAAAACTTTTAATATTAAACGAATATAATAAAGCTAATGTAAATTATACAAATATTTTTGAAGAAAACGCACTGTGGAAAGCATTGAATGCAAAAAAATACCATGTGCTGAAATTTTTAGTAGAAAATAATGCAGATATAAATAAAAGAGATATTTGTGGTAATACACCATTATTCGTAGTTAGTCGAGATGGAAATATGGAATTGGTAAAATTTTTCATACAAAAAAATGCAGATTTAGATTTAGAAAATGAAAATGAAGAAACACCTTTAATAATTGCTTGTATTAAAAATGAAATTGATATTGCTATATTTCTAATAAATAACGGTGCAGATGTTAATAAAAAAGATGTATTTGGAAGAAATGTATTAACAATTGCATGTAAAAAAAATGATAAAAGATTATTGCAACTATTAGTACATAAGAAAGATTCCATGGGTAATACACCTCTTATTGTTGCTTGTGAAAAAGGAAATTTCAAGTTAATAAAACTGTTTGTTCAAAATAATGCACATGTAAATGTAGACATAGGTGGTAAAACACCATTATTAATAACATTAAATCACATAAAAAATAATAAATATAATTCAGATTGTATATTAAAGCACTACAAAAAAATAGCCAAATATTTAATAGATAATGGTGCAGATATTAATGCTATTTACGGAAATAGTTCACCACTTTTAACAGCAATACCTTACGATACAGAAATAGCCAAATATTTAATAGATAAGGGTGCAGATGTTAATATGGTGGTTTATGACAAAACACCTCTTTTAGAAGCAATAATATACAATAATGAAATAGCCAAATATTTAATAGATAAGGGTGCAGATGTTAATAAAAGTGTTTATGATAAATTTCCGTTATTAGAATCAATTGTATATAATAAAGAGATAGCCAAATATTTAATAGATAAGGGTGCAGACGTTAATATTAAAAATTTCAAAGGACAAACTCCGCTAGAATTAATTGTGGATAGATATGGTCAGCAATCTGTTTTTACAGATGAAAAAAATGATATAGAATTAGCTAAATTATTAATAGCTAACGGAGCTAGAATAGATGTATTATATACTAATCTTGAAAAAAAAGAACGCAGAGAATTTATTAAACTGTTATTAGAAGATGATGTTATTAAGGTTATTATTGCAATTCGAAATAAAGAGATTGCAGATAAAAAACTTATAAATAAAGAAGCAACAGATTTATTGGATAAGGAAAAAGTAGGGATAGTGACAAAAACTAATATAGAAATGGCGAATATTTTTTTTCGAAAAAAAAAGTTACAATGTAATGAACTAAAATTCTAATATTAATTATTTTTTAGTATTGACTATATAAAAACATATATGGTAAAATGTTACATGCATTGCTTGGTTTCCATGCGATGTATGTAATATTTTTTTGAAAGGACAGTATTAAGGAAAATGAAACGTATGAAAATTGACAATTTAGCTAGATTAGTTAGAAGAGGAAATATAATTGAATTAAAAGAAAACATGAAAAATTATCAAGATTTTATTAATGCATTATTTCATGCATGTAAGTTTAAAAAAAAAGAAGTAGCCGACTACTTAGTTGAAAAAAGTATATTAAAGATAAGTGACACGTATGGTTTATTTGTATACAAAAGGGATATAAAATCATTAGAATTCTTATTAAACTATGTAAAGGATATAAATGAGTTAAATGATTATGGATATACATTATTAATGTATGCTTGTCAGTATAATGTTAAGTACATTGCAGATTATTTAATAGAAAAAGGTGCTAATGTAAATATTGCAATGGCTCATGCTATTAAAAAAGATAATGAGCATATAGTAAATTATCTTATAAATAATGATTATGTACATATAAACGGAAATGACACTGATGGATATACACCGTTGATGTATGCTTGTAAGCACCATTCTAAAAATATAATTAATAATTTGATAGAAAAAGGCTCTAATATATATAAAACGATGAGTAATGCAGTAAGTTTAGGACGTCATGATATTGTAAATTATTTAATAGAAAATGGATATGCAAATAAAAAGGATATTCATGGATATACTCCTTTGATGTATGCTGTCTTTCACAAAGATATAGCCGTTGTAGAAACTTTAGTTAATTCTTTAGATGACGTAAACATACAGGATAACGAAGGAAAAACTGCTTTGATGCATGCTTGTATTTGCGAATGCTCATGTGAAATATTAAAATCAATATTAAAAAAAATGTCTATTAAAAGTATAAATTTACAAGATAGCGAAGGTAAAACTGCCTTAATGTACGCAATCTTTAATAAAGATGTAGATGTTGTAGAAACTTTAGTTAATTCTTTAGATAATGTAGATATACAAGATAACGAAGGAAAAACTGCGCTAATGTATACTTGTATATGCGAGTGTTCATGTGAAATTTTAGAAACAGTCCTAGAGAAAGTATCTATCAAGAAAGGTATAGATATACAAGATAACGAAGGAAAAACTGCCCTAATATATGCTTCTTTAAAAAACATATATTTTGTAAAAAATTTAGTAGAAAAAGGAGCTAATGTTGATATATTAGATAATGAACTTAAATCAGCATTTAGATATGCTTATGAATATGGCAAAGATGACTTTTTAAAATCCAAGAAACATATATCTCTATATTTATTAGAACATATGAAAAATACAGATAATATATTAGATTATGCCACTACTTGGAATTTTAAAGAAGATATTATAAAATATTTTGTTCACGACCATTCTAATGTTATATTAGATTATGCTTGTCGTAAAGATAATATATATTTGTTTGATTATATTATAAGAAATAAGGATTTTTGTAATAAAGGTAGGAGAAGTTTATTTGAAACTGCTTATAAAAAAGGAGCTACTAAAATAATGGCATTTTTACTACAAGATAGGGATTTTATAGATACTGCAATAGAATATGCTTGTGAAAAACATGATTTGGATTTATCCAATCATTTATTGGAAAATTATTATGTAGATGTTTCGAAATTTATGATATGTGCCAAACAAAATGATTTTAAAGACTTGTGCGATAAGTTGCAAAATGAATATGAATTAAGCATTATAAAAAAGAGTTTGAGTACACATGAAAACGATAAAGTTTCAACAGAAAAAATATCGAAATATAGTAATGATATTTTTCAAGAGCCAATAACAAAAACTCCTGAAAACAAATATAATAGTAGGGGGTTGCCTCTGATATAACGTAAGTACAGAGATGTCCCCCGCCTCTAAGCTTGAAAAAGCGTAGGCGGTGGGTACATATTTACAATGAAGACGAGAG
>JBGUYI010000078.1:0-14436 GCA_045118635.1 Acetivibrionales bacterium | reverse complement strand
CGACGTAAATTTAACGCGTCCTTTAGGATGTACACGGATTTGAATGGTAAGTTGTACCCGTCGGGTACACAAATCCGGCGCAGCAATACTCGCAAGCTCGTATTGACTAATGCAAAAGTAAAATAGGAAGGATACAAAAATTAATGCGTAAAAAGAAAAATAATACCAAAAAAAATAAGAGTTTTAATAAACAAGGCGATATTTTAATAAAAAGAAATGAAAAAAGTGAGAAAAGAAAACGATTAAATCATAAAGATGATAAGCAAGGTAGTATTTTGGAAGAGAGAGAACATAATAAAACAATTGAAATTTTAAATAACCAAAGAGATGAGTCAAAAGAAGAAAATAACCAAAAAAAAGAGAATTTAAATGATACAAAAGTGGAAAATAATGAAAAAAGTGAAAGCGTAAATAGTCAAGATGATAGTTTAACTAAAGAAGAAAATAGTGAAAAAAATACATTAAGAGTATTAGCGGATATGATTTTTGAGATTGATAAAAACAGGGGGACTTTTTGTTTAATTGAGAGAAATGAAATGTGCAAAAAATCAAGAGAGGAGGATATGGAAAGAGAAAAAGAAAAGGTAATGAGTTTGTGCCTTAATTACTATGTAGCAGATAAGGAGAGTAAGAGAAATTTTATGAAGAGGGGAGAAAAAGTTGGTAAAAATAATCTTCGTAGATATATTTCTCGTTTAAGAGATAAATTTGGAGAAAAATATAAAAGTGAACAAGATTTTGCTATTGGTACATTAAAAGAAAGGGTTATAAAAGAGAGAAATAAATTTGATTCAGATGGTTACATGTTGATGTTTGCATGTAAATTTGGTAATAAGCAAATAGTTGAGTTTTTATTAGAGAATAAAAAGAAATTAATATTTAGCGACGATGGTATTTACGGTGGCTTTGGTAAGAAAATTGAAAATTATGTCAAATATGTTAATAAAAAAGATGATAGCAATTGGACACCATTGCACCATGCATGTGAGTATGGTGATAAGTATATTGTTAAGTTATTATTAGATAGTGGAGCAGTAATGAATGAAATGTCTGATAATGGTAGTCCTTTGTGTATAGCTATATACAATAATAAGACAGAATTGGTGGATTTTTTATTGGATGAATATCTGCATACTGAAGGATTGGAAAAAATTCAAAGATTGAGAACTTCTGAATGGAGAAAGATTTTTGAGGAATTGATTATGGAAGGTAAAATTAATGAAGATATCATAGAATTATTGTTAACTAAAGGTGGAATGGATTCAAAAGTAGTTGATGATTTTGGAAGTACAGTTTTAAATTATATTATTTGTAATGATTATGAAAAAAGTTTATCAGTTAAATTACTTAGTGGAAATGAAAAGAATTTAGAAAGAGAAAATGAAGTATTTTTTACTCCTTTAACTGCTGCGATTTTGTATAATAGAGAGAATTTTTTTGATATTTTATTGGAAAAACAGATAAATATAGTGACAAGTGAAGAGAATGCTATAGTTTTAAAAGGATTAATGTCTGGGAATTTACTAAAAGAATTTCGCAAATTAATATATGATAAATTTGAAGATTTATTATGTAATAAGAATAAAAAATATGAAGATTCAGAAAAAAGGGAAAAAAAACAGATAGAAAACATACTATTTACAATAAAAATAAAAAATGGAAGATTAGGATTTAAAATAAATGAGAGAATGGAGCAAGTGTTAGCAAAAAGAATTATAGACGAGATAAAAGTGTGTTTTAATAAAGAAGACTACGATAGAATAAAGACACTGATTAATGTTATAGATTATAAAAAAGAATGTATGAACAGATGTTTATGGATAGCTTGTAAACATGGTAATGAAGAAATAACTAAACTATTGTTAAACAAAGATGTAGATATAAATTCTAAGGATGATTTTGGAAATACAGCATTACATTATGCGTGTGAACTAAAAAATGAAGAGATAATGGATATGTTAATAGAAAAAGGAGCACATTTACTTATAGAAAATAAGAATGAAAATTTAGCCATAGATAAAATTATAGACTATGAACAAATAGATTTTAGGTTAGATGTATCAAGAGAGTTAGAGAATAAAATAGTAGAAAAGATAGAGCAAGAAATAATTACTGAAATTGACAATAATACTGTAGAAAAAGTAGAACTAGTACTTAAGAATGATAAAATTTTATTCTTTTTAGAAAAAGAAAATGAAATGTTCTTTACCCCTTTGATTAATATTATATTAAATGATAGAAAAGATTTTTTACATGATATATTGCAAAAAGGGATAAATTTATTTACAAGTGTGGAAAATTCTATAATTTTGAAAGGATTGTTGTCAGATAAATTATTTAAAAAAGGTAATAGAGGCAAAAAGAGTGAATTTAGTAAATTAGTAAATGATAGCTTTAAAGATTCAATGTTTGATGAAATAAAAATAGAGCGATTAAAAAATGCACCAGGAAAGATGAAAATTATAAATGATGAGTTGTGTAAATTTAAAGTAAGTTCAGATGTAGAAAAAATATTAGTCAAAAAGATTATGGAAGAAATAGAAATTAATTTAAAGAAAAAAGCTCATGGGTATATTGATAGGGTAAAAATATTAATCAATATTATAGATTATAAAAAAGAATACATGAATAAATGTCTAAGGATAGCCTGTAAATATGCTGATGAAAAAATAACAGATATGTTATTAAATAAAAAAATAGACATAGATTCTAAGGACGAAAATGGGAACACAGCATTACATTATGCTTGCAAATTAAAAGATGAAGATATAATAGACATATTAATAGAAAACGGAGCGAGCTTATTTATAGAAAATAAAAATAGAGAGATTACTATAGATAGGATTAGAAAGTATGATTGGGAAAGATTTAGATTAGATGTATCGGAAAAATTAGAGAATAAAATAATAGAAAAGATAAAGCAAGAGATAGTAGATGCAATTGAGAATGGTGATATAAAAAAGGTGAAATTAGCAATAAATAAAAATAATAAACATATAAAAAATATGACTTACAATGGACAGTCATTTTTATGGCATGCGTGTCAAAAATATATGGAAGATATAGCATTATATTTATTGGATGAAGGGTTTGATATAGACGAAAAAAGCAAAGAAAATGGAGAGACTCTTTGCATGTGTGCTTGTGAAAATAACCTTAATAAACTTTTAAATAGAATGATAAAAATGAAAGTAAATAAATATGCTAAAGATAAAGATGGTGTGAGTATTTTAGAAAAAGCTTGTATTATGGGGAATAAAGAAACTCTAGAAATTTTAAAAGATGATTTTAGAAAATCAATAAATAGTAAGTTTGGAATAGACAAACAGACTTTATTAATACTTGCTGCTTCACATGGAAATTTAGAGACAGTTGAGTTTTTGCTAAATAATGGAGCAAATCCTAATGAAAAGGATGGAAGTGGCAGAACAGCTATAGTGTATGCCTATTATTTAGAGGAGTATCCTATTATTGATTTGTTGTTAAATAGAAGAGCAAACCCACAAATTAGTTATATTGAAGGGGGAAATTTAGAAAATATAAAGAGATGGTATAAAAAGGGGAAATATAAGAATTTATTAAGAGATAATGTGGATAAAATTTCAAAAAAGGTGAGTGTTCCATTAGAACAGCATAAAACAAAAGGTATAAATTTTACTGAGTTTGGTATAAGCTAAAATGGTATTGTATTTTTTGAAAAAGTTGCTATACTATAAGTGTATGTTTTTTGAAGTGTATATTAGGATATGAATTGGGAGGAATTAGTTTTGGATAAAATAGAGATGTTTTTTTAAAAGAGATTAGGATAAAGAAATATTTTGAGTGGATGATACATAGTATAATAATTTTAGTGAAAAATTTTTAAATCAATAAATACTAAGGAGGATTTAGTTTTGGAAAAGATAAATGAGTTTTTAAAAAAGCCGATAGTAAGGGAAGTTTTAGATTGGGCAGTTCATATTTTATTGGCAGTTGTGATAGCAATTTTTATAGTAAATTACGTTTTTCAAATAACTATAGTTAATGGTAGTTCTATGGAAAGATGTTTACATGATGGAGACAGGCTTATTGTTGAAAAATTTGTATATAAGTTTAGAGGACTAAAACGGGGGGATATTGTGACGATAAACGAACCAAGTGGTGCAAAAAACGAGAATTCTCCTGTAATAAAAAGGGTTGCAGCTTTAGAAGGGGATTTAATAGAAATAAAAGACGGTTTTGTTTATGTCAATAATAAAAAATTGGATGAACCTTATATAAATGGTACAGAGACTATAATTGAGCCAGAACGTGACATGTCTTATGGGAGAGTAAAAGTGCCAGAAGGTCACATTTTTGTATTAGGTGATAATAGAACGCGTGGTGGTAGTTATGATAGTAGGAGTTTTGGGCCTGTAAGCATAAAAAAAGTTGGAGGAAGAGCTGTTTTTAGGTTGTTCCCATTTAGTGGATTTGGAAGATTAAAGGTTGAATGAAATATTTTTTAAAAAGGTGAAGAAATGGCACAAAAATGGACAAATGAACAATTGATGGCTATAAGTGAGAAAAATAGTAATATATTAGTGGCAGCTGCGGCAGGCTCAGGGAAGACTGCCGTTTTGGTGCAACGTATAATAGAAAAAATAACCCATGATAATATAGATGTAGATAGACTTTTAGTTGTAACATTTACGAATGCTGTAGCAGCTGAAATGAGAGAAAGGATATACCTTGAAATCTCAAAAATGGTTGATGATAATAAAGATATATTAAGGCAGATGATTTTATTAGAAAAAGCTAGTATAATGACACTTCATTCGTTTTGTCTTGAGGTTATAAGAAATAATTTTGAGGTTTTGGACATAGATCCTTCGTTTAGGATAGCAGACGAAACAGAGACAACGCTTATAAAGAGTGAAGTTTTAGATGAGTTGTTTGAGGAAGAGTATGAAAGTGATAGCGAAGGATTAATAAATTTATTAGAGTGTTATGGAAACAATAAAGATGATCAAGTTTTACAAAACATGGTGTTAGATTTATATCATTTTGTACAGAGTAATCCTTGGCCACAAAAATGGTTAAATGACATGAGAGACAATATGAGGTTAAAAAAAGGTGCGGACTTTTCCCGTACTAGTTGGGGAAAAGTTATATTAGATAGTGTAAAGCTTGATTTAGATGGAGCCGTAGATGACATATCAAAAGCCATAGATATAATTTCTAATGATCCTGTATTAAAGGTTACATACGATAAATTATTTAAAACTGAGTATGTTATGATAAGCGAAATAGTTAGAATGCTTAGTCATGAGGATGATGATAATAGATGGGATAAGCTTTATAATTCTCTAAAGGACATACAATTTTCAAAGTTTCCAACTGTAAAAGAAGATTCAGAATTTGATGTAGATAGCAAAGAAAAAATAAAGGGAATAAGAGATGAAGTAAAAAAGCTGATAAAAAACATATCAAATAAATTTGTTAATGTAAGATCTATGGATATAGTGAAAGATTTAGAGCTTGTGTATCCTAACATAGACTATTTGGTATATTTAGTTGAAAAGTTTATGTTTAAGTATCAAGAACGAAAGACTAAGAAAAACATATTAGATTTTAGTGACCTAGAGCATTATTGTTTAAAAATATTGACAAATATAGATACAAATGGAGATATTCAGCCATCTGAGATAGCTTTAAAGTATAGGGACAAGTTTTATGAGATATTAGTAGATGAGTATCAGGATAGTAATGATACACAAGAAAGAATAATATCTATGATATCAAAGGAAAATATAGGGTTACCTAATGTATTTATGGTAGGTGATGTAAAGCAGAGTATATATAAATTTAGGCAAGCTAATCCCAAGCTTTTTTTAGATAAGTATAATACATATAAAGATGTTGGCAAATATAGAAAAATGCAATTATTTAAAAACTTTAGAAGTAGGAAAGGAATAATCAATGTAGCTAATTTTATATTTAATCAAGTCATGTCAAAAGATGTAGGTGAATTAGATTATACGGAGGAAGAATCATTACATTTTGGAGCCAATTTTCCACAATGTGATGATTCTAATATTAGTGAAGATACCGAACTTTATTTAGTAGAGACAAATGAAAATACCGAATATGAGGATAATAAGACTGACAAAGAAGAGGAAGAAGAAGTAGTTCAAGAAGACATTATAGATAATATTCAATGTGAGGCAAGGGTTGTTGGGAAAAGGATTTTGGAATTAATGTCTAAAGAATGTAAAGTTTATGACAAGCATGCTGATGCATATAGAAAAATTAGTTATAAAGATATAGTTATTTTACTTAGGACAACTAAAAATTGGGCGGATACTTTTGTAAGAGAACTACATGACATGGGTATTAGTGTATTTGCAGATACGGACACAGGTTTTTTTAAGACAATAGAGATATTAGTTGTTTTATCATATCTTCAAATATTGGATAATCCATTACAAGATATACCTTTGTTATCAGTATTAAGATCACCTATTGTAGGTTTGGACGCAAATGAGTTAGCCAAAATAAGGGAATCAAATAAAGATGGTATGATGTTTGATGCGGTTAATGAGTTTTTAGCAAATGGTAATAGTGAAGATGAGACATATATAAAGCTTAGAAAATTTTTAGAATGTTATAATGAGCTAAAGTGTATGGCTTGGTATTTGCCGGTAGATGAGCTGATTTGGGAATTGTATAATAAAACAGGTTATTATGCTATGGTGTATGCAATGCCAATGGGAGAGAAAAAACAGGCTAATTTAAGGGTTTTATTTGAAAAGGCGAAACAATTTGAAGAAACAAGTTATAAAGGTCTGTTTAATTTTATAAATTTTATTGACAAATTGAGAAATAATAATGGTGATATAGGCAGTGCAAAAACAGAGAATGATGATGTTGTTAGGATAATGAGTATACATAAGAGTAAAGGCTTAGAGTTTCCTGTTGTATTTTTGTCAGGCTGTGGCAAAAAGATCAATTTAATGGATGCTAATAATAGTATAATATTTCATAATGAGTTGGGATTTGGTCCTGATATAGTAGATTATGAAAGAAGAATATCATGGCCATCAGTTATAAAGCGTGCTATTAGTGAAAAAATAAAACAAGAGACATTAGCAGAGGAAATGAGAATTTTATATGTTGCAATAACTAGGGCAAGGGAAAAATTGATAATAACAGGTAGTGTTAAGGATATAAAAAAAAGTTTGAATAAGTGGAATAGCATGTCAGATGGAAATGATAACAAGGTATCAGTATATCAAGTGAAAAAGGGTAGAACATTTTTAGATTGGATTTTAATTGCGTTGTTAAAGCATAAGCGTTGTAAAGATTTTTTTGAAGAAATGCCAATAGGTTTTTCATTTAATAGAAATTTGGTAGATGATGTATCAGATTGGAAGGTACATTTTGTAAATAAATCTAGTGTTTTAGGGAATAATAAAAATAAAGAAATATTTAAAGCAATGTTAAATGATATAGAGGTTTCAGAGGAGTTAATAGATACTAGCATATTGGATAAATTAAATTGGAGTTATAAATATAAGGGTGTAGAATTAATTCCATCAAAAGTGTCAGTTACAAAAATGAAACGGGATGAAATTTATGAGGTGGAATTAAAAAAACCTAAATTTTTAGAGCAAAGAGAAATTCAAGATGCAGCGAAAAAAGGAACCATATTGCATTTTATTATGAGGCATTTAGATTTTTCAAATACAAATATACAAGAACAAATAGATTGTATGATAAAGAAGGAATTAATAACAGATGTAGAAGCAAAAAGCATTGACACATATAAGATAAGAAGGTTCATGGATTCTAATTTAGGGAAAAGAATTAGGTGTTCTAAAAGTATCAATAGAGAAGTTCCATTTTTCTTGAGTATACCTTATAAAGATGTGAGTGATTTAGAGAATAAATATATGGATGAAGATGTTATATTACAAGGGGTTATAGACTGTTATTTTGAAGAAGATGATTACTTAGTTTTAGTAGATTATAAATCTAATTTTATAGAAAATGAAAATGATATTGATAGGATAAAAGAGATATATAGGGGACAAATAACAAGTTATAAAAATGTTTTAGAGAAATTAACTGAGAAGAAAGTAAAATATCAATATATATACTTATTTTCAAACGGAGAGGTAATAGAGTATTAATTTGGATTTAAAACTTTTGTTTGACAAAACAATCAAATTATGGTAAAATACCACCAATATGTTGATTACACCGAATTTTATCTAAAGCTTGGTAAGAATACACTCACCTCTATAGGTGATGATATTCATCATATTTTACCTTGACATTTTTTGCCAATGTGATAAAATATTAGCAAAACCGTGGAGCTCACGGAACAAGCCTCGTTCAATCTTAGCACGTTGGTGCTATGAGCTAGAGAAGCTCCCACTTCTATAAGTGGTGAGAGCATGTCACTTTCTGATATGTACATTATAGGTACTATAGAATTGAACAAGCCTTATTAACATATCAAAATATTGTGAAAAGGTGAGGTGTTGTGACATATTAAAAAAAGGCATAGAAAGAAGGAAAAGAAGTAGATGGTAGATTTTATTAATGAAACAGAGTTGTATAGCTTAGTAGAGCAGGGAAGGAACGCTTCTAAAGAGGAAATATTAGAGATAATAGAAAAGTCAAAGAAATGTGGTGGTTTATCTTTTTTAGAAGTTTCTAAATTATTGAATGTAGAAGATGATGAGCTTTTAAATAGTTTATTTGATGCTGCTAAATTTGTAAAAAATAAAATATATGGGAAAAGGGTAGTGTTATTTGCACCACTTTATTCTAGCAATGAGTGTACAAATGATTGTTTGTATTGTGGTTTTAGACATTCAAATGAGAAATTGCATAGAAAGACGTTAACTGATGCTGAGATAATAAGTGAAGCGAGAGCGATAGAGTCACAGGGCCATAAGAGATTATTATTAATTTGTGGAGAAGATCCAAAACGTACTGACATAGATCATTTAACACATGCAATGGATTTAATATATCAAAACACAGGAATAAGGAGAATAAACGTTGAGGCGGCACCAATGAGTGTTGAAGATTACAAACGCCTTAAAGAGCATGGGCTTGGAACGTATGTAATATTCCAAGAAACTTATGATAGACAGGTGTATCAGAAAATGCATCCAACAGGATTTAAATCAAGATATGAGTATAGACTTTTAGCAAATGATAGAGCTTTTGAGGGTGGCGTAGACGATGTTGGACTTGGAGTATTATTTGGGTTAAACGACTATAAGTTTGAAGTTTTAGCCTTATTAAAACACGTAGAACATTTAGAAAATAAATTTGGTGTAGGACCACATACAATATCTGTACCAAGATTAAGACCTGCTTTAGGTTGGGCATTAAAGGAAGTTCCACATAAAGTAAGTGACATAGACTTTAAAAAGATAATTGCTATATTTAGGTTAAGTGTGCCGTATACAGGTATAATATTGTCAACTAGAGAAAGTATCAAATTAAGGAATGAGTTATTAGAGATTGGAGTATCACAAATTAGTGCTGGTTCTAGAACTAATCCTGGTGGATATAGAGGAAATGATAATAATGCAGATCAATTTAAAATAAGTGATGAAAGAACACTAAAACAAATGGTTAAAGTGATTTGTGAAAAGGGGTACATTCCAAGTTTTTGTACAGCTTGTTATAGAAGAAAAAGGACAGGCGAAAACTTTATGGGTTATGCAAGAACAGGGGATATACAAGATTTTTGTCAACCTAATGCAATATTAACATTTAAAGAAAGTGTGTTAGATTATGGAGATGACGAGATAAAAGAAAAAGCCCAAAGAGTTATAGAAAGAGCTTTAAAAGATATAAAGAATGATGAAATTAGGGAAGCTACAATAGCAAAACTTACTGAGATAGATAATGGTAAGAGAGATTTGTTTTTCTAGAAAGTAGAGGAGAAAGCATATGTATTTAATACTTGCAAAAAATACTTCTAATATGCTTATTATAAATAAGGAATTAAATAATAATAATATAACGACAGATATGGTTCCAGCACCGCCTGAGTCTGGAACCGTATGTGCTATAGCTATAAAAATAGATAAACAAGATTTGGAAAAAAGTGAGAACTTGATTCGAGGGATAGGCATTTTCGACTATGATATTTTTGTTGACAAGAGATTTAAGTTGCAAAAATTAATAGATAAGAAAATGGGAGGTATTGTATCAAGTGAATTTGTTAATATATTTAAAAAGTTAGAGTTAGGGGAAGATTTAGAGCGTAGTGATATTGTATATTTACTAAAGACTAATAACCCTAAAGAAGAAGAGTTATTATTTAAGGCAGCTGATAAAACTAGAAAAGAAATGGTTGGAGATTATGTAGAAATAAGGGGAGCGATAGAGTTTTCAAATTATTGCAAAAAGAGTTGTAAGTATTGTGGTATAAATAAGACAAATAGAGATGTTTTTAGGTATAGAATGTCGGAAGACGAGATATGTAGTGTTGCAAAGGAGTTATATGATATAGGAATAAAGACACTTATATTACAATCTGGTGAAGATGAAAGTTGGGGGACTGATAGAGTTTCAGATTTAGTAAAGAGGATAAAAAAGCAATATGGATTGAGGATAACATTAAGTGTTGGAGAAAAGACATTTGAAGAGTATAAAATACTAAAACAAGCTGGAGCAGATAATTTTCTATTAAAGATAGAGACAACCAATAGGGAAATATTTAAAAATATTCATCCAGATGATGATTTTGATTATAGACTACAGTGCTCTAAGTGGCTAAAGGAATTGGGTTATATAAATGGTTCAGGTAATATAATAGGTTTGCCAGGTCAAAAAGAGGAAGACATAGCAAATGACATTTTATTTTTCAAAGATATGGGAATAAATATGATAGGGATAGGACCTTTTATACCTGCAAAGGGCAGTGCATTTTGTGATTTACCAGTAGGGAGTATAAAGACTACATTAAGGGCTGTTGCTGTGACAAGGCTTGTATGCAAGAAGGTATATATACCATCTACAACAGCATTAGCATCTTTAGATAAAGATGCGCAAGTTATGGCATTAAAAGCTGGAGCAAATACCATAATGCTTATAAACACTCCAATTATGTATAGAAGAAAGTATAAGATTTATGATAATAAGAACATGGTTGACATGGAGTCTGCCATATATGCGGTGAAAAAAGCTGGCAGGAAGATGCCAAAGTATCTTAAGAATATAAAAAATGTTTACGGGGAAGGATGAAAGTTTTTGAATGGAACACCGAGGTCAGAGAGATTACATATAGCTATATTTGGCAAAAGAAATGTAGGTAAGTCAAGTTTAATAAATGCGCTAACCAATCAAGATTTAGCCTTAGTATCAGATATTCCAGGCACAACAACAGATCCCGTCTTAAAGTCTATGGAAATTTTACCAATAGGTCCTGTTGTTATAATAGACACAGCTGGGTTTGACGATTTTGGAGAATTAGGGAATAAGAGAGTAGAAAAGACATATGACGTATTAAAGAAGACTGATTTAGCTGTTTTAGTAGTTAGTGCTAGGGATGGAATATCGAAACAGGACATAGAATTTATAGATTTTGTAAAATCAAAAGATATAGGCATTGTGTGTGTTGTAAATAAAATTGACGAGAATGATATTAATTTAGATATGATAGAGGAGCTAAATATTCCTGTTGTAAAAACCAGTGCTAGATATAAGATAGGAATAGAGGAATTAAAAAGCATTTTACCTAAAATTATTAAAAGATTAGAGCAAGAGAAGTATATAGTGAGGGATTTAATAAAAGAGGGAGATTTTGTTGTATTAGTAACTCCTATAGATAGTGCTGCACCCAAGGGAAGAATAATTTTGCCGCAGCAGCAGACAATAAGGGATATAATAGACAAAAATGCCATAGCGATTGTCACAAAAGAGGATACATTAAAGGATGTATTAAAAAAAGTTAAGGCAAGCTTGGTTATAACAGATTCACAAGTATTTGGCAAAGTAAAAAAAATAGTACCAGAGGATATACCATTAACATCATTTTCAATTTTGTTTGCCAGATATAAGGGAGAATTAAATCAGTTAATTTGTGGGATAGATGCCTTGTATAAATTAAAGAAAGGCGATAAGGTTTTAATAGCTGAGGGATGTACACATCATAGGCAAAAAGAGGATATAGGCAAAGTAAAAATTCCAAATTGGATAAAAAGTGTTGTTGGTGATGGCATAGAATATGAGTGGGTATCTGGGAATGCTAGCTTAAAAGATATAGAAAAGTTTAAATTAATAATTCATTGTGGCGGATGTATGTTAAATGAGAGGGAAATGAAGAATAGGCTACAGTATGCTAAAGAGAAGAATGTTCCAATAGTGAACTATGGAGTTTTGATTGCCAAGATTAATGGGGTTTTAGATAGAGCATTGGAACCTATTTTAAATGTGACAAATATATTAGATAATAATATGTAATGAGGTGAGTTAAAAAATGATATATTTGGATAATGCAGCGACTACGTTTCCAAAACCTGATATAGTCAGTGATAAGATGTATGAGTGTATGAGAGAATATTGTGCAAATCCTGGAAGAGGGGGACATTCTTTGTCAGTTAAAGCATCAAAAGAAGTTATACAAACAAGAGCTTTGATAGGTGAACTATTTAATGTAAAAAATATCATGAATATTTGTTTTACAAAGAATGCGACAGAGGCCATAAACATTGCAATAAAAGGTGTTTTGAATGAGAATGACCATGTTATAACAACTAATATGGAACATAATTCTGTAATAAGACCGCTAAGAGTTTTGGAAAGGGATAAGAATATCAGTATAAGTTTTGTAAAATCAGATGAACTAGGAAGGCCTGATTTAGCTGATTTAGAAAATTTAATAAAGCCTAATACAAAATTAATTGTAGCAACATTGTCGTCTAATGTTAATGGGATTATTATGCCAGTTTGTGAAATAGGAGAAATAGCTAGAAGACATAATGTTTTGTTTTTATTGGATGCATCACAAGGAGCGGGATCAATTCCTATAGATGTGGAAGAGATGAATGTAGATATGTTAGCATTTCCAGGGCATAAAGGATTATTTGGACCACAAGGAACAGGAGGGCTTTATATAAGAGATGGAGTTAAGGTAAGACCGTTATTAGAGGGAGGCACAGGAAGTAAATCAGAGTATATATATCAACCAGAGATTTCACCAGATCAGTATGAAAGTGGTACATTAAATACGCCAGGTATAGTAGGATTGGGTGGAGGCATTTTATATATAAAGAATAATGGTATAGATAATATAAGAAAGCATAAAGATAGTCTTATAAGCAGATTTTACGATGGGATACGAGACTTAAAAAACATAAAGATATATAGCGATGTTAAGAGCAATTCTGGAATTTTAGCTTTAAATATTTTAGATGTAGATCCAAACGAAGTAAGTTATGTTTTAGATAAAGTATATGATATAAAAGTAAGAGCAGGTTTGCATTGTGCTCCTGTTGCACACGAAACACTAAAAACAAGAAATTTGGGTGGAGTAGTAAGATTTAGTGTAAGTTATTTAAATACTAATAGTGATATAGATAGAACAGTAGATGCTATAAAAGAAATTGTAGAAAATGTTTAGCAGTGTGCGAAAAAATAAGATGGGAAAGTTATTTACCAGAAACGGAGACACGCAAGATTTTCGAGATCAATCTTGCGTGTCGGATGTGTGTGCTACGTAACCTAACACAAAATACATATGCACATCCGTGAGCATCAAAGCTCGAGCATTATAATTCAGTCGTAGACTAAACTCTCGTCTTCGTTGAAATTATGTACCCACTGCTGACAGCTAAAAAGCTTAGAGTTAGGAGAAATCTCTGTACTTACGTTATATAGTACTCTTTCAGTGGTAGTTCCAAAAGGAGCGAGGCTTTACGTGAAAAGCCTGTCACTTAATAGTGTGCTAGAGTTTGTGGCTTATTAACCTGATGCTAACGTCAGTAAAACTGTTCCCCGCTTGTGTGTTCACCTGCAACCTTCGGAATAGAAGACTATGATTATTATGATTCCACCATTTTCTTAAAATCTTCCAATGACATATTTGCTTCTGATGCAGCTTGAGTAATATCTAATATACCTTTTCTTACAAGTGAAATTAACATATCAATTTTGCCTTTTTTCTCGCCTTCTTTTCTACCTTCTTCTCTGCCTTTTTTCTCGCCTTCTTTTCTACCTTTTTTCTCGCCTTTAGCCATAATTTCTTTATCATGATCTTCTAACCAAATCTCTTTCCAAGTCTCTTCGTCAAATAAATCATCAATCATTGTGTATATTTCCTCCTTATGATTTTTAAGAAATTCTGTCAAATAGCTTTTCTCAACGCATTCTTCAAATGTTTTGAGAAATATCTTTTTAGTATCCCCATTATAAAGATTCTTATTTTTATCAAGAATCTTACAA
>JBGUYI010000077.1:0-7191 GCA_045118635.1 Acetivibrionales bacterium | reverse complement strand
TTGACTGACCTTATTTTATTATATTATTCCAAAATTGTCAATACTATATTTTTTTGGCGATTCATCCCTCACTTGTAGAAGTGAGGGGATTCTCGCCAAATTTTAGATAAAATGGTTGACAACGAAATGTAAATAATGATATTATACACATTGTAATAGTTTTTTGTTAACTTTAAGTAGATTTGTGTAAAAGAGGGGATTGTTTTGAAGAAAGAAATGAAAGTATTGTTTGACAATGTAAGGTGTAGAGATTGGGAAAAAGTACAAAAGGCAGTGGATAGTCTGATAGAAGAAATCAAGAATGGATTTGGAGCATTAGGTGAATTTATTAGTAGCATTTGGAGCAAACTAGAAGAAGAAAGGTGCAAAGAAGTTTTATTATTTAACTTAGACAAAGAAAACAATAAATTGTATATAGATAAAGATATGAAGAAAAAAATTATTGCACTTGTGTTTAGTGATTTGCAAATTAGGACATATAGATTGGCTTTATCAAAGAGAAGTGTTTGTAATATAGTAGAAAAGTTTTTAGAAAACAAAGAGATTAGAAGATATATGCGTAGTAATGCAATCCCAAAATTGGATATATTTCCAATAGGTATAGGTAAGTATGAAATAACTGCAAGAGGAAGAAATATAGATACGGTATATGAATGCGTTGAAAAATCTGGATTATGTGAGTTTAAATTTATAGTTAATAGACGAAGAATTAGAAAGAAAAAACTAAAACTTATAAAGTTAGCAAATAAGGTTTATAGGAAATTAGTATTTAAAAAAATTAAGTATGGAGAATTAAAAAAGACATATAATAATGATATTTCATGGGAGACTGCAAGTATATTGAATACATTAGAAAAAAGAAGAAAAATTTATAAAGAAGTATTCGATATTAAAAAGCCTACAGTAAAGATTAATAATATGTTAACTCTATAATTGAGTATAGTAGAAGGGATTAAACAACGCTAAAATGATACCTTCTACTATATTTTTGCCTTCACAATGTTAAAATAATATGATATTATAAAAAAAGAGGGGAGAAGATATCAATGGGTATATTAGAAAAAGCAAAAGAGTTAGGTATGCTGATTGCAGATAGTGAAGAAATGAAGAATTTAAAAGAAAGTGAACTTATGGTTTACCAAGATGAAAAAGCGAAGAAATTGGTAGAGGAGCATAAAAATGTACAGCTAGAATTTGTTAAAGGGTTAAGAGGAAATTTATCTAAGGAAGAAATAGAAGAGTTAAAAACTAAGCTAGAAGAAAAACAGAAGGAATTGAATGAATATAATGTTACAAGATATTTTTTAAATAGTAAGAGGGAATTTGATTCTTTAGTAAAAGATATAAATAATATTATGACATATGAGATAACAGGAAAGCAGGCATGTGACGGACACAGTTGTGGTACATGTAGCGGTTGTAAATGATTAGAAGAAATTGGCAGTGCTCATTGTTTAATTTGTTTGAGCCATTGTTTGTATCTAACAAAATATATTGCATGCAAATAAAATTCATGATACAATTTTTAGAAAAAGTGAGAGAGAATATATAAAATGCTATATGTGGCGTGATAGCTCTGTATAGTAAGATTAAGTGGACAGTATTCATAGAATAAAGTCCGCTACTCTTTTATTGTTGGAGGTTTTTATGAAAAGTTTTACACCTATGATGCAGCAGTATCTGGAAATAAAAGAAAAGTATAGTGATGCCATATTATTTTTCAGGTTAGGGGATTTTTATGAGATGTTTTTTGAAGATGCAAAACTTGTGTCTCGAGAGTTGGAATTAACCTTAACAGGTAAAAGTTGTGGGCTAGAAGAAAGGGTACCAATGTGTGGAGTTCCATTTCACTCATCATCTAGTTATATAGCAAGATTAATAAATAACGGGCATAAGGTTGCAGTTTGTGAGCAGGTTGAAGATCCTAGTTTGGCAAAAGGATTGGTAAAAAGAGAAGTTGTGAGAATAGTTACACCTGGTACAGTCACAGATACAGAAATGTTAGATGATAAAAAAAATAATTATCTAGTGTCCATAATAAAGCAGGGTAAAGAGTTTGGAATAGCATACATAGATATATCAACAGGCGAATTTTGTTCGACAATTATTGTTGATGGAGAATCTGGTTTGATAAACGAAATGGCGAAAATAAAGCCATCCGAAATTATAGCATCTGAAAAACAAAAGGATGAGTCGATATTTAAAGATATAAGGAAGATATTTAATGTATTTGTTTCTTTTGTTTGTGACAAAGATTTTACAGAAGAGATATCTGGTGTTGGTCATATTAAAATTTCAAAGGAATTGATGGAGAATAAACTTTCGATTAAGGCATCTACAGCTCTTTTGAGGTATGTATCAAATACACAAAAGAGTGCAATTTCACATATAGAAAGCATAAAATGGTATTTTGTATGTGATTATATGTCTTTAGATTATACGGCTATAAAGAATCTAGAGTTAACAAAAACAATTAGAGGAGGCAATAGAAAAGGAACTTTAATATGGGTTTTAGACAAAACAAAAACTTCAATGGGAGCTCGTAAGTTACAAAATTGGATGGAAAGGCCTCTTGTTAATGTAGATAGTATAAATAATAGATTAGATGCGGTGGGAGAATTAAAGGATAAGTTTATAGAGAGAAATAAGATAATGGAACTTTTACAAAAAGTCTATGATATTGAAAGGCTTGCGGGGAAGTTGTCTATAGGTAATGCAAATTCTAGGGATTTAATTTCTCTAAAAAATTCATTTAATCAGTTGCCTAAGATAAAAGAAATTTTAAGAGATTTAAAAAGTAATATGATATCTAATATATCAGAGAATATAGATAAGCTAGAGGATGTGGTAAATCTTATAGAGTCATCTATAGCTGATGAACCACCAGTTACAATAAAAGATGGTGGTATAATAAAAGACGGTTTTAACAAACAAGTTGATAAGTTAAGAAAAGCTACAAAAGATGGAAAGAAGTGGATAGCAACTTTTGAAGGGAAAGAAAGAGAAGCTACAGGTATAAAGAATTTAAAAATAGGTTTCAATAAAATATTCGGGTATTATATAGAAGTTACTAAGTCAAATTACAAATTGGTTCCAGAGACGTATGTTAGAAAACAAACCCTAGCAAATTGTGAAAGATATATAACAAAAGATTTAAAAGATATAGAAGATACAATATTGGGAGCAGAAGATAAGCTTATAGATTTAGAGTATAATTTGTTTTTAGAGATAAGAGACAATGTAGCAAGTGAAATTAAAAGAATAAAAAGGACATCTGAAAACATAGCTATTTTAGATGTTTTGTGTTCATTTGCTGAAGTGGCACAAAGAATGAATTATGTAAAGCCAGAGATGTCTAAAGATGGAATATTAGATATAAAAGATGGTAGACATCCTGTTGTAGAGAAAGTCATAGATGAAAATAGTTTTGTGCCAAATGATACATATTTAGATACAGATGATAATAGATTATCAGTGATAACAGGACCTAACATGGCTGGTAAATCTACATATATGAGACAAGTTGCACTTATAGTTTTAATGGCTCAAATGGGAAGTTTTGTTAGTGCGAGAGAAGCTAAAATAGGTGTAGTTGATAAGATTTTTACTAGAATAGGGGCATCAGATGATTTAGCATTAGGACAAAGTACGTTTATGGTAGAAATGAATGAAGTAGCTAATATAATAGATAATGCTACGAAAAATAGTTTGATAATATTAGACGAGATTGGGCGAGGTACTAGTACGTATGACGGCTTAAGTATAGCTTGGTCTGTTGTAGAGCATATAGCAAATAAATCAAAAATTGGTGCAAGAACTTTATTTGCAACACATTATCACGAATTAACTGAACTTGAAGGAAAAGTTGACGGTGTAAAAAATTATTGTATAACGGTTGAAAAAAATGGAGAAGATATAATTTTTTTAAGGAAGATAGTAAGAGGCGGTGCGGATGAAAGCTATGGAATTTGTGTTGCAAAACTTTCAGGCATTCCAGATAGTATAATAAAAAGGGCTAAAGATATACTGAAGAATTTAGAAACAGAGGAAGTAAAGAGGATACAGAGAAAGTTAAAAATACCTGTAATAGAAGGTCAGGTAGATTTATTTTCAATTAATAGAAAAGAAAATAAAATAGAACAAGATATAATAAATGAATTAAAAGTAATGGATGTAATGGGATTAACTCCAGTGGATGCACTTAATTTGATATATAAATTACAACAAAAAGCTAATCAGTGTAATTAAAAATTGGTGATTTTTTAGGGGGCCAAAATGGGTAATATAATATTATTAGATGAAATCACAGCAAATAAGATTGCAGCAGGAGAGGTGGTTGAAAGGCCTGCTTCTGTGGTAAAAGAGATGATTGAAAATTCAATAGATGCAAAGGCCACAAATATAACAGTAGAGATAGAAAATGGTGGTATATCAAAAATAAAGATAATAGATAATGGAACAGGAATAGCAGTAGATGATATTGAAATAGCATTTGAGAGGCATTCTACAAGTAAGATAAGAAGTGCCTTAGACTTAGATAGTATTTCAACGCTAGGTTTCAGAGGAGAAGCTTTAGCTAGTATATCATCAGTATCAAAAGTGGATCTTGTATCAAAAGAGAAAGATAAGGAACAGGGTATGTTTGTAAGAGTAGAAGGTGGTAGGTTAATAGAAACTAGACCAATAGGTTGTCCAACAGGAACTACATTTATTGTTAGTGAGTTATTTTATAATACACCAGCTAGGTACAAATTTTTAAAAAAGGATACAACAGAAGCTAGTTATGTTTTAGATATAGTTAATAGAGTGGCATTAGCAAGAGAAGATATTTCATTTAAATTTATAAATAAAGGTAAGACAGTTTTGCATACTCCAGGAAATGGTGATTTAAAGAGTACTATATTTAGTATTTATGGTAAAGATGTTTCGGATAATATTTTAGAAGTAGACTATGAGGATGAAGGTATAAAAATTCGCGGTTTTATTGGTAAGCCTGAAATTGCAAGAGGAACTAGAAATCAACAATCTCTTTACCTAAATCGTAGATATATAAAAAGTAAAATAGTCCTAAGGGCGGTTGAAGAAGCATATAAGACATTTTTAATGAAAGGTAAGTATCCGTTTTATGTTCTTAATATAGAGATAGATCCATTGTTAGTTGATGTAAACGTACATCCGTCAAAAATGGAGGTAAGGTTTTCGGATGAACAAAAAATATTTAGAAGTATTTATAATGCTGTAAATGGTGTTTTATTGAATAAAAGCACATATAGAGAATTGCCAAAAATAAAAAGAGAAAAAGAAACTGATAAGTATGTTCAAAGTACTTTTATAGGAAAGAGTTTTGATGATAAAATAAATCGCGATGAAAAATTAATAGAAGAAATGATACGTGAGAATTTAGAAAAGAATAGGGTGAGATTTGAAAAAACAGAAGATCCTAAAAAAAATGAAGATACGAAAGATTATGTAGACTATGAATCAAATAAAAATGAAAATACTAAAGATTATGTAAATGAGAGACAAGCAAAAATAGAAGAACAGGTAATAGAGTCAAAAGAAGAACAAACAACAAAATTAGGTGATGAGATTTTAGAAGAGAAGGATCAGTATGTCACAAATAATTTATTAATAGATTGCATAATAATAGGGCAATTATTTAGGACATATATATTATTACAAAGAGGTGATGATTTTTATATAATAGATCAACACGCAGCACATGAGAGAGTGATGTTTGAAAAGTTAAGAGAAAGTTATAAGAAAAATGAGAACATGACACAAGAACTTATAGAGCCTATTATTATTGAGATGCAGACAAATGAAATAAAAATGATTTTAGAAAATCAAGATAAAATAAAAAGAATTGGATTTATGGTTGAAGAATTTGGTAAAAATACATTAATAATAAGAGGAGTACCAGCATTTAGCGATCAAGAAAATATTAAAAAATATTTTTTAGAGACTGTTGATAAATTAATATTAAGTGATAATGATGTAGATAAAGTAGATGAAACTTTGTATAATATAGCATGTAAGAGTGCTATAAAGGCACATAAAAAGATGGATATTAGAGAAATAAAAGAGTTACTTAGTCAATTAGATAGATTAAAGAATCCGTTTACTTGTCCACATGGAAGACCAACGGCCATAAAATTGACAAAGTATGAAATAGAAAAAATGTTTAAAAGGATTGTGTAGTATGGAGAAAGTTATAGTTATAGTAGGGCCAACAGCATCAGGTAAGACAAAATTGTCAATAGAACTTGCTAAAAGATTGAATGGTGAGATAGTTTCGTGTGATTCAATGCAAGTTTATAAATATATGGATATAGGAACAGCAAAGCCGACAAAAGAAGAAATGTCAGGCATTAGGCATCATATGATAGATGTAATAGAGCCAGATTGTCAGTTTAGTGTTGCAAAATATAAAAGTATGGCAGAAAAAAGTATAGAAGAAATAATAAAAAGAAATAAAGTACCAATAGTGGTAGGTGGGACAGGATTATATGTGAATTCACTGATATATAATATAAATTTTAAAGATAGCATATGTGACTTAAATTTTAGGGATAAACTAAAAAAAGAAGCGGAGAAATATGGTAATCAATATGTGCATGAGAAACTTCGTGATGTGGATAGAGAAAGTTATGAAAAATTACATTATAATGATTTAAAAAGGGTAATAAGGGCATTAGAGTTTTACGAGTTTACAAAAGAGACAATAACAAGTAGTGCAAAAAAATCTAGAGGCGATTTAAAGTATAAATACATAGTATTTGGATTAAAAATGGATAGAGAAGTTTTATATAGTAGAATAAATAAAAGAGTTGATTTAATGATAGAAATGGGGCTTATAGATGAAGTGAAAAAAATAAGGGATTTAGGGTATGAAAATGCATTAACATCATCTAAAGCAATAGGTTATAAAGAAATTTTTTCTTGGTTAAATGGAGAATTGGAATATCAAGATGCAATAGATAAGATAAAAATGGAATCTAGAAGATATGCAAAAAGACAAATAACGTGGTTTAAAAAGACTGAAAATATAAATTGGATTAATATGAATGACAAATTTAATGATATTGTAGAGGAAGTTTTGAGTATTATAACGTAAGTACAGAGATGTCCCCCGCCTCTAAGCTTGAAAAAGCGTAGGCGGTGGGTACATATTTACAATGAAGACGAGAG
>JBGUYI010000076.1:0-5995 GCA_045118635.1 Acetivibrionales bacterium | reverse complement strand
ATGTCCCCCGCCTCTAAGCTTGAAAAAGCGTAGGCGGTGGGTACATATTTACAATGAAGACGAGAGTTCAAGCTCCGACGTAAATTTAGCGCGTCCTTTAGGATGCACACGGATTTGAATGGTAAGTTGTACCCTGCCGGGTACACAAATCCGGCGAAGCAATACTCGCAAGCTCGTATTGACATTGTTTTTGTTGTGCAAAATTATTGTGAATGATTATAGGACTAAAACTTTACATATTCGTCCATAGGAACCGTCAGAAAAAGGTGAAAGGTGCTGATAGTATGTCAAAGCCCAAATATAAGAGGGTTATGTTAAAAATAAGTGGAGAGGCATTAGCTGGAGTTAATAAGTTTGGATTAGATAAAGATACAATAAATGCTATTTCGGATAGTATAAAGAAAGTGTATGACATGGGAGTAGAAATTGCCATAGTAGTTGGTGGTGGTAATTTTTGGAGAGGACGAGCAGGTGAAGGCATGGATAGAACAACTGCTGACCATATGGGGATGCTTGCTACCGTTATGAATTCATTGGCTTTACAAGATGCTTTAGAGTCGAGGGAAATACCAACTAGAGTACAAACAGCTATAGAGATGAGACAAATAGCTGAACCATATATAAGAAGAGTTGCTATGAAACATCTTGAAAAAGGAAGGATTGTTATATTTGCATGTGGGACAGGTAATCCTTATTTTTCAACAGATACAGCAGCAGCATTAAGAGCAGCAGAGATAGATGCTGACATAATTTTATTAGCAAAAAGTGTAGATGGGGTGTATGATAAAGATCCAGCTATCAATATTGATGCAAAAAGATTAGACAAGATTACACATAAAGATGTTATAAATAAAGAGCTTAGAGTAATGGATACAACTGCGGCATCGTTATGTATGGATAATGATATTCCTATACTTGTGTTTGGGTTAGATGATCCACAAAGTATTGTAAAAGCAGTTTATGGAGAAGTAATAGGTACAAAGATTGTTAAATAAAATATAATTAAGTTAAAATTAGGAGATGAAATATATGTTGAATGAAGAATATAAAAAAGCTGAAGAGAAGATGAAAAAGACTATTGAGGCATTAAAAAATACATTAAAAAGATTAAGAGCAGGAAGGGCTAATATTTCAATATTGGATAAAGTTTTGGTTCCTTATTATGGTACACCAACACCTATTAATCAAGTAGCTAGTGTTACAATTCCAGAAGCTAGAATTATAGCGATTCAACCTTGGGATGTTAGCATATTAAAAGATATAGAAATGGCTATTTTTAAATCTAACATTGGAATAAGTCCTAATAATGACGGTAAAATTATAAGATTAGTATTTCCACCACTTACAGAAGAAAGAAGGGTGGAATTGACAAAAGAAATAAAAAAAGAAGGAGAAGATGCTAAGGTTGCAATAAGAGTGTCTAGAAGAGATTCTATAGATTTATTAAAAGCCAAGAAAAAAGATGGAAAAATGACTGAAGACGAACTAAAAACAGCAGAAAAAGATATACAAAATTTAACAGATAAATACATAAATGAAATAGATGAAATAGTCAAAATGAAAGAAAATGAAGTTTTAGAGGTGTAATTTTGGAATTAGATAAATTGACAGGATTTCGTTTAAAAGATGCATTAGAATATCTGGAAAAAATGAATGTTTCTAAATGCATTTTTGAAACAACAAAAGAGCCAAGAAAAGAGAGTGTACCTATAACTGAGAATTTTAGAATACTAAGAATTATAAAAGATGAAAAAGGTGCAGTTCGTATACTTTTATGTGACGAGAATTAGTTGTAGAATTTAAGGGGGGTGCATTGATATAAATTTACCAAAATGTGTAGGAATTATAATGGACGGAAATGGTAGATGGGCTAAAAGAAAAGGTATACCAAGAAAAAAAGGACATAAAGAGGGAGCTAATGTTTTAGAAAAAATAGTTAAACATGCAAGTAAGGTAGGTATAGAATACCTTATTGTTTATGCTTTTTCTACAGAAAATTGGAAAAGATCTAAAGAAGAAGTAGATGATTTGATGTTGTTACTTTCAGAGTATTTAGATAAATTTGATAAGAATTTTAGTAAAGACGAAATAAGAATAAAAGTTATAGGAAGAAGAGAGAAGTTAAGTCCAAAATTACAAAGTAGCATAGAAAATGTTGAGGATAAGACAAGGAATAAAAAAGGGTTAACTTTTGTCATAGCACTAGATTATGGTGGAAGAGAAGAGATAGTTTATGCACTAAAAAAGATTGCTAATAGTATAAATTGTGGTATAATATCAATTGATGATATTAATGAAGAATTGATATCTAATAATATATATACTGATGATGTTTTAGATCCTGACATAATAATAAGGACTAGTGGAGAAAAGAGGCTTAGTAATTTTTTATTATGGCAGAGTGCGTATTCAGAGTTATATTTTACAGATGTTTTGTGGCCGGATTTTAACGAAAATCATTTTGATGATGTTATTGCTGAATATTGCAAAAGAGATAGAAGGTTTGGAGGTCGTTAGAAATTATGAAAACTAGGTTTATTACTGGGATAATAGGAATAATTTTATTAATATGTGCTGTTCTTTTAAATGAACTTGTATTTGGGTTAGTTATATTTTTACTTTCCATTATTGCAATGAGGGAATATTTGAATTGCTTTAAAAATACAGCACATAAGCCAATAAAAAGTATTGCGTATATTGTAACGTTGGTGTTATGGCCGATAATGGTGTTAATTGCGGGAGTTGTTGATGAGTTAATATGGTCACCAGATATGAATACTTACAGCGAAATTCCTTCGTTGATGTTCTTTATTTCAGAGTTTGGATTTATTTTGTGTATAGCGATGTTATGTCTGGTATTGCCTGTTATATTTAGAAGTGATAAATATAATATATCAGATGTGGCGATAACCTTATTTGGAATTTTCTATGTGCCGTTTCTATTCTCTTTTGTGGTTTTGACAAGATGTTTAAGGCATGTTGGGTTATATTATGTTGGAATGATTTTTATAGGTGCTTGTGTAACAGATATTTTTGCGTATCTTGTTGGTTGTTCTATAGGTAAACATAAATTATTACCTAAGATTAGTCCTAAAAAGACAATAGAGGGCTCTATTGGAGGTATAGTTGGTGCGGTAGCTTGTATGGTATTATATGGAATGTATCTTAATAAACATGTTAGTGGTCTTGGCATGCCCTTGTTAGTTTTTGCGTTAATAGGACTTGTAACTTCGATAGTATCGCAATTAGGGGATTTGTTTGCATCAGCAATAAAGAGGTATGCAGGTATAAAAGATTATGGAAATATTTTGCCAGGGCATGGAGGAATTTTAGATAGATTTGATAGCATTGTATTTACAGCACCTGTAGTATATTTTTTGGCTTTGTTTGCGGCGTTGATGTGGGGACATGGATAGAGGATTTAAATAGAATTTTTGGAGGAATATAAAGGTGGAAAAATGTTTATCAATATTGGGTTCAACAGGTTCTATAGGTTGTCAAACGTTAGATGTATGCAAAGAAAATAATATAAGGGTAGTTGGATTATCAGCGGGGAATAATATAGATTTGTTAGAGAAGCAAGTAAAAGAATTCAAACCTATGTATGTTTGTATTGCTAATCAAGCTTTAGAAAGTGAACTAAAAGAAAGACTAAGAGGGTATGATGTAGAAGTATTTAGTGGAAAAAATGGATTAGAAAAGATTGCATCATTAGAAGAAGCAAATCTTGTTGTGTCAGCCATAGTAGGTATAGCAGGATTAGCCCCAACATATAAAGCTATTACTACAGGACATGATGTAGCATTAGCTAATAAAGAAACACTTGTTGCAGCTGGAGAAATAATAATGGCGGAAGTAGCAAAAAAAGGTGTTAAGATTTTACCTATAGATAGTGAGCATTCAGCTATTTTTCAGTGTCTTTACGGGAATAATAAAAAGGATATAGATAAAATTATATTAACAGCATCAGGTGGACCATTTAGAGGAAAGAGCTACGAGTTTTTGAGAGAGGTTACTCCTAAAATGGCATTAAATCATCCTAATTGGGCGATGGGAAATAAAATAACAATAGATTCGGCAACACTTATGAATAAAGGGTTTGAAGTTATAGAAGCAAAATGGCTTTTTGGTATAGATGTGGAAAAAATAAAAGTATTAGTTCATCCACAAAGCATTGTGCACTCTATGGTATCGTATGTAGATGGGGTGGTTATGGCACAACTGGGTACTGCTGATATGAGAATTCCAATTAGTCATGCTATATTGTATCCTAATAGAGTGAAAAATAGTTTTCCTAAGCTTAACTTATTAGAGAATAATAATTTAACGTTTGAAGAGCCTGATATAAAAACATTTGAATGTTTAAAGATAGCATATGATGCAATATCTTATGGTGGATTAATGCCTGCTATATTAAATACAGCTAACGAAATTGCAGTAGATTTATTTTTAAATGGTAAGATAAGGTTTACTGATATACCAAATATTATAAAAGACGCTCTTAACAGATATGAGAATATACAAAATCCTACAATAGATGATGTTTTAGGTATTGATAAGAAAATAAGAAGTGAAATTAAAAGATGATTTAGGAGGCGATTTTTTTGGGCTTTATATTAACCATAATAGCATTTAATTTTATAATAATAATTCATGAGTTAGGGCATTTTTTGGTTGCAAGATATAATGGAATAAAGGTTTTAGAATTTTCTTTGTTTGTGGGTCCAAAGCTTTGGAGTATAAAAAGAGGTGAAACAGAGTATTCATTGAGACTCATTCCAGTTTTAGCATATGTAAAAATGGAAGGAGAAGAAGAAAGTAGTGATGATGAAAATGCATTTTCTAATAAATCGGTTTGGGCTAGGATGGCAGTGGTTGCGGCAGGACCTTTAGCCAATTTATTGTCTGCTTTATTAATACTTGTGCTTATATTTTCATTAAAAGAATATAAGACAACAAAGATTGCTAGTATAGATAATAATTCGCCAGCGTATACTGCTAAGTTAGAAGTAGGTGATGAAATTATTTCTTATAATGGCAAAAGAGTTTATTTTCCAATGGATCTTGTGCAATTTTTTTACGTAGACGAAGGAAAGGCAGCAGATTTAGTTGTTTTAAGAAATGGAAAAAAAGAAAAAATAGCATTTCCTAAGTTGGATATAAACGAAGATAGATATATGTTAGGATTTGAAGCACTTGAGGTATCTGGGAAGGATTCTACTGTTGTTAAAAGTGTTACAAGTGGATATCCAGCAAGTGAGGCAGGAATATTGCCAAACGATAGAGTGATAGCGTTAAATGATGTTAAAGTATATAGTATAAAAGATATAATAAAATATACAGAGGAAAATAAAGGTCAGGAGATAAAAGTCACATTAGATAGAGGTGGGAAAGAAATACAAGTTTCTTTAAAACCAAAGATTTTAAAAAATCAACCATCCATAAATTTAGGTATTGAATTTTCTGAAAATAAAGGTAATATAGTAGACTCGTTTAAATATTCTATGAAATATATATGGGCTAATGTTAGAAATGTTGTGTATAGTATAAAATGGTTAGTTTCTGGAAAAGTGTCTATTTCAAAAATGTCTGGACCAGTAGGGATTGTAACGTCTATGAATGATGCTGCAAGTTTAGGAAGTAATGCTTCTGAAAAGATTTTCTCACTTCTTAATATGACAGCATTTATAAGTGTAGCAATAGGTGCAACCAATTTAATTCCTTTCCCAGCACTAGATGGGAATAAATTATTATTATTGTTAATTGAAGTTTTTAGGAAAAAGCCTATTTCGCCAGAAAAAGAGTCAAAAATTTCAATGGTAGGTTTAGTAGCTTTACTTATTTTAGCACTTATAACGACATCGAATGATATTATTAGATTAATACAAAGAATTAGAGGTTAAAATAAATACGAGCTTGCGAGTATTGCTGCGCCGGATTTGTGTACCCGGCAGGGTACAACTTACCATTCAAATCCGTGTGCATCCTAAATGAC
>JBGUYI010000075.1:0-3749 GCA_045118635.1 Acetivibrionales bacterium | reverse complement strand
TGAAGAAGCAGAGCATGCAGCAAAATTTGCAGAATTACTTGGTGAAGTAGTAACAGATTCAACAAAGAAGAATCTAGAAATGAGAGTAGCAGCAGAGAATGGTGCAACAAAAGGCAAAACAGATTTAGCAAAGAGAGCAAAAGAAGAAGGATTAGATGCAATCCATGATACAGTCCACGAGATGGCAAGAGATGAAGCAAGACATGGCAAAGCATTAAAAGGGCTTCTAGATAGATATTTTAAATAATGAATTATTTAAGTATATGAAAGATAGGGGTTCAAAAGACCTCTATTTTTTATTTTCTTGTTAAATTTGACAACAATTAAAGAAAATTGGAGCGCTTTAGTAAGTGGGCATTGTTAAATTTGACAAGATATAAGGAGTTATTAATCTTTGATTAATAAAAACAGTGGGTTTTCTTTTTTGTGTTTATATGTTATTATATACAAAAGAAAAATAAAATATTAGGAGGAACATAAAATGGATTATAACAATGGTGATATTAAAGATTTATTAATTCATATTTCAAGTTCTATTTCTGATGAAATAAAAGCACTCATTAAATACATATCGATAAATACTAATAGTATTTTGGGAAATTTGTATCATGAAATACAAAAAACAAATCTTTATCTTTCAAAACTTGCAAATTTTGAAATAGAGGATAAAAAATTACCAACTAATTATCTTGATTATATTAATCAAAATATTATTATTACAGATTCTTTAAAACAAGATATAATTAATTTTGCACAAGAACTAGCAAATCAATCAATGTCAGAAGTTGTCGAAATAGATGATGGATATTATGATGAGAAAAACTCCAGATTTGCTACTAAAATATTGAGTTTAAGTGATAATGATTATGCAGTAATAGATTATAAATATATTGAATTAAAAGGCATTGTTAATTTACTATACGATACAATCACAAATAAATCATTAAGTTTAACATCTGATACGGGGCAGCATATATCTCTTCCAACGAAATCTATAAATTATATTATATTTGCAGAATCTTTAGATTCTATTGATAATAAAATTAAGGAAGCAATAAAATTAAAAATCTAGACAAAAACAAAAAATGTAGTAGTAAAGACGGTTTAGTCTAGCACTATATGAGAATCTCTAATAATTAATATGCAGAGCTCCTATGAGCACTGTTTTTTCTATTTAACTATAAAATTAATTAAAAAACTGCTTACAAACTATTTTAATAACGGCATAATTAATAAAAAAGCAGATTGGAATATGTATTATGCAAGTATTTAAATTAAAAGATGGTTCATGGGGTTACAGGGTCTTAGTAAAGGATCAAGATGGTGTAAGTAGAAATAGAAGAGCAACTAGAGATAAATTAGGTAATAAGTTCAAGACTAAAAGAGAAGCTACTAACGCTATGAATCAAGTAATTAGAGAGTTTGAGAAGACTACACCTACTAAAATAGTGCATTCAAATGTTACTGTACGTGAAGTGTTTGAAGAGTATTGTAGGTGTGGTAGAAGTGCGGTATTATTGCATACTTGCAAAATTAAGGGGAAAGGCTTATTTTTTATGTAAAAATGGGCTTACTTTTCTCAAAAAACATGTTATTTTATAACTATTATTTGCATAACTGGGCGCGAAATTCCCAACTAACGATAGATAAATAACAAATCTATTTTCAAGAAGAAGGTGGCCATTCAATCAATAGTCACGCGGTCTACTAGTACAGTCACTCAGTAAAAAAACTATAAATTATTCCACAACAAAAAAAATACACTATTTTTTAGTGAAATTTTTTCAAAGAAAGTACTCATACATATATCTATAAACCTTTGAGTTTTTCCCAAAAACCAATAATATATTCTCTTTTTCATGTGTTGTCATAATTGTAATATAATGATATTATCAAATTATTAAATTAGAAGGATTTGTGCTATGAGAATTTCAAATTTTTTTAAAGGTGTAGGTTTTGTTATTTTTAATAACATAATGTATCTAATGTTTGGAATTTCATTTATTTTGATATTCTTTTCAGCCTCTTTTGAAATGTTATGGGGATTCGATACAAGACCGGGTTTGATTCTTCTAGGCGCATTTTCATTTGCATTGGTTTTGTATTGTGGTGGTGCTGTTCAAAGGTTTACTAGTGGGGAGAGTAGATTTAAAGAATTATTGGCGAATATATTTAATCCAAAGATGACTTTTTGGATTAACGGAGTACATTATGATTTGTATCAATCTGGAGACATAATAAACATCGAAAGAGCAAAGAATCGTGGGGTAGCAACAACTGTATTATTATTTTTTAGAAATCTTTTTTTCACACCATTTGTTTTAGTAATATTTGTTGTTGAATTGGGATTAGGTATTGTCTCAAAAAATCATAATACAAAATACAATGAAATATTAAACATTATTAAAAAGGATATTAAGCCAGTATCGTTAGGCATTATTTTGGGGCTGTTTTTCTTAAGTATAGCACTCAGTTCAATTAGCATAGGGTTAAGTGCCAAAATGATGAAAGCGTATAGTTTAGAAAACAATGTGGTGGTTAAACTGGAGGAGATGGTAATAGAAGAAGAATCTATAAATTTATTGTTTAATATTGATGTTAAAACTGAGGATGTAAAGAAAATAGATTTTACAATTAAATTAGAAGATTCAAATGGTAATTATGTTGAAAATCCTTTCACTTTATCTCTTATGGGACCAAGCGATAGTTATAGTCTAAACGAAAAAAAGGAGTTTCAATTCTTTTTTCATAGAATTGATCGTGCATGGAAAACTAACATGGAATCATATAGTCAATTGGATAAAGATAGTGTCAAAATATATATCGGTTTTGAAGATATAAAATATGACAAAGTAGAATTTAAGTATAAGACACCAGTGATTGTAAATATAACGTAGTCAATAAAAAACTGATAAAATTGTCAATCAAAATAGTCATTAGAGAATCAGTCTGCCTAGGGTATTGTCAAAATTGTCAGAGTCCTTATATAATAAAAGAGGTAGTTAGAGTGCTAGAATGGTGCAACAAAACTCTATAAGGAGCAAGAAAAATGGCAAAGTTAGGACGCGAAATGGCAAGAGATGAAGCAAGACATGGTAAAGCATTAAAAGGTCTTTTAGATAGGTATTTTAAATAGAATTTTTGTGGCAACTTTAAAAGATTTTTTTGTTAATAATTACAATATGTAATTCCTTTTTTGTTAGCAAAAATCATGAATAAAACAATTAGAATTATAATCACAGCCATATTCATATTGTTACTTGTAACAATATGTTTTGTGGCATGTGATAAAGATAGCAAAACAAATTATGGAATCAGTGATGATGAGGCCAGGAAGTTATCTTTGGATGGAGTAACTGTTGCAGGGAATGGTGCGACAGCAGTTTCTCAATTAATAAAAGACAAAAGCGGAAAAGAAAACAACATAAAGAAAAGAGAGACTAGTGGTGATGGACAATTAAAATATGATATTACTATACAAGATTATGGCGCATTTGAAACCTATGGTTGGGATTTTATTACAGTAGATAAAACATCTGCTGCACCAGGTGAGACGGTTACTTTCCAAACACACACCCAATGGGCAAATGATTCGCATACAGAAAAGAGAGAGGCGGATAATATAGCAATAGAAGGAGAATATGTTGAAATTCAAAATAATTCTTTTATAATGCCTGCTCGAGATGCCAATATTTTAGTAATGGTTGGAACCTATAGAAAGCTAGTAATTCAACAACCATCAAATGGAA
>JBGUYI010000074.1:0-22095 GCA_045118635.1 Acetivibrionales bacterium | reverse complement strand
GAATCCAAATTTTTAGTATAATAACTTGCAAGCATTATTGCGTTTAGGCTCTTGCCAAAACGAGTTGGACGAGTTATACATATAAATCTATCATATACATTTATGTTTTGGTTTAGTTTATCTATAAATTCAGACTTATCAACAAAATGTTTATCACTTGTTATAAAAGTAAAATCATTAGTTTCACTAATATTATTTAAAAAGTACATACATAATCCTCCTAAACATTGCAAATTCATATCATCTCTAAAACTTATTGTAACTTAAAATAATGGCTTTTGCAATGCTAAAAGTAGATAAGTATTTTCCTAATTTTTTACACATTCATTTTATCAATGGGGAGCATAAAAACCCATTCCCCTTCGGTATGGTAAAACTGTTATTGGAACATGGAGCTAATGTAGACTTTGAAAAAATATGGTAGATAAACTGCTAAAATAAGGAGGAATAAATATAAATTCCTCCCAATAGTGTTATATTTGCCTATGCTATAGTATTTCATACAATACTATTACTATTTCTGCAATAAAGGCTATAATAGATGTCCAAAAAGTAGATAAAAACAATGTACGGCATGCTTTTTTGTTTTGGAATGTACTACAATTAAATAAGTTAATTAAGCCAAAACAAAATGGAATAATTGTAAAAATTAAAAAAGGAAAGAAAGCAAATCTTAGGCCTGAAATAGAAAAGAAAAATTGGTAATATCCCCAAATAATAAGTGGTACTGAAACCCAATAAAGAATAGTGTTAAGTACAGGCCAAAGTTTCTTATGCGATTTTTTTGTTGCAATACATAAAATTCCAGCAACTAGCATAAATACAGCAGCTACAATTAAAAGTATATAAGCATAATAACGATTTTTAAAAAAGGTAAAAAAATTACTATCAAGGTTAGGAGTTGGGTCACCTTTGATAAGTAATATACTAAACACTGCAGAAAATGAAAAAGCCACAGCAGCCGCAGTTTTAAGAGCACACCAAATAAATATTGATGCAATAGCTATAATTAAAGCTAAAATAATAGATATAATTCCAATTGTTAATTTGATGCGAGACCAATTGATAGGTGTATTATCATTAGTTTCATTCATACAAATCACCTCCTTTAGAATTGATTATAACACGGGGGGGGTAACGAAACGCAACATTTATTTTTCGCATATACTTAATTCTTTTACACAAGCAATTATTTCACCCTTGTTTTAGAAAAAAAATAGTGGTATACTCAAACAAGTATATAATAGTTGATTATTTTTTGCTATTTATTTTAGGGGGGTTTTAAAGCTAGATGGAGTCTAAATTAAATGAAATACAAAAAAAAGCAAAACAAGAGATTGAAGAATTGAAAGATATATCAAGCTTAGAAGATTTTAGAGTGAGATATCTAGGTAAAAAGGGAGAACTTACTTTAATATTAAGAGAAATGGGAAAGTTAACAAAAGAGGAAAGACCCATTATCGGAAGTTTAGCGAATCAAGTTAGAAACTTTATAGAAGAGTTAATAAAAGAAAAAGGAGAGTTTCTAAATAAAAAGGAATTACAAGAGAGACTCAAAGAAGAAACAATAGATGTTACAATGCCGTCTAAAAGAAATAAAAGGGGCAATAAGCATCCGTTGACTAAAACTATAGATGAAGTAAAAGACATATTTATAGAAATGGGTTATGAAATTGCATCAGGCCCAGAAATAGAGACTAATTATTATAACTTTGATGCATTAAATATTCCAAAGAATCATCCTGCGAGAGATACTCAAGATACTTTTTACATAAATGATGATTTGGTGTTAAGAACGGCTACGTCACCTGTCCAAATTAGGATTATGGAAAATAAAAAGCCACCAATAAAAATAATATCACCTGGTAAGGTTTATAGGTCAGATGAAGTGGATGCAACACATTCACCTATATTTCACCAAATAGAAGGATTGGTTGTGGATAAAAATGTAACAATGGGCGATCTTATTGGTACAATAGAAGTGTTTGCTAAAAAAATGTTTGGTGAGAATACAAGGATAAGATTGAGACCTCACTATTTTCCATTTACAGAACCAAGTGCGGAGTTTGATGTTTCATGTTGGAACTGTGGTGGAGTAGGTTGTAAGACATGCAAAAATGAAGGGTTCATTGAAATATTAGGTGCTGGTATGGTGCATCCTAATGTTTTAAAAATATGCGGAATTGATCCAAATGAATATAGCGGATTTGCCTTTGGATTAGGGGTAGAACGTACTACCATGGGTAGATATAACATAGATGACATAAGATTATTTTATGAAAATGATGTAAGATTTTTGGAGCAATTTTAGACGAAAGGGTGATTTTGGTAATATGAAGACTACACTTAGTTGGATAAATGATTACGTTAATATAAAAGATATAAGCGTTAAAGAATTTGTAGATAGAATGACAGTAACCGGTTCAAAGGTAGAAAAGGTTGAAAAATTAGGAGATGACATAAAAGAGGTAGTAACAGGTAAAATAATAAAATTAGAAAAGCATCCTGATGCAGATAGATTGCAAATATCTAAGGTGGATATTGGAACAGAGGTTATTCAGGTGGTAACTGGAGCACAAAATATTAAGGTGTCAGATGTCATACCAGTAGCTAAGGTGGGAGCTACATTACCTGGTGGTATAAAAATAAGCAAGGGTAAATTAAGAGGTGTAGAGTCATTTGGTATGATGTGTTCTATACAAGAATTGAATTTATCAAAAGAACAGTATCCTGATGCAGCTGATGATGGTATATTTATACTAAATCCTGAATTACCTTTAGGTGTTGACATAAAAAAGATTCTTGGAATAGATGAAACAGTAATAGAGTTTGAAATAACATCAAATAGAGTAGATTGCTTTAGTGTTTTAGGTTTAGCAAGAGAGGCTGCAGTTGCGTTTGACCGCAATTTAGAAAAGCCTATTATAAAAATCCCTAATTCTTCTAAAAAAGTAAGTGAAGTTATATCAATGGATGTACAAAATGAAGATTATTGTAAAAGATATGCATTAAGAGTTATAAAAAATGTTAGGGTTGGTGAGTCACCTAAATGGATAAAAGACAGATTATTAGGTTCTGGTATAAGGCCAATAAATAATATAGTTGACATAACAAATTTTGTTATGTTAGAGATGGGTCAACCAATGCATGCATTTGATTTAGATAAAATTGAGTCTAACAAGCTTATAGTAAGAAATGCGAATGTTGGTGAAAAGATAGTTACATTAGATGGAGTAGAAAGAACATTAGAGCCTGACACTTTAGTTATAGCTGATTCTAATAAGGCATTAGCTATAGCTGGTATAATGGGTGGAGAAGATTCAGGTATTTCTAATGAGACAAAAGATATAGTTTTAGAATGTGCTAATTTTGACAATGCAAAAATCAGGTTAACTTCAAAGAAAATAGGTTTAAGAAGTGATTCATCTTCGCTATTTGAAAAGGGACTAAATATAGATAATATCATATTGACTATAAATAGGGCGGCGAGTCTTATTGCAGAAATTGCTGGCGGGGAAGTATTAGATGGTATATTAGATTCTAATAAAAAAGAGATTACTCCAAAGGTTATGACAGTTGATTCTGGTAAAATAAATAAACTTTTAGGGACTGACATAAAAGAAGAATATATGTTAGATATTTTAAGTAAATTAGAGTTTGTTGTAGATAGAGATAAAAAGACAGTTTTAGTGCCAAGTTTTAGAAGTGATATAGAAGGTATGGCAGATTTAGCAGAGGAGATTGCTAGAATATATGGATACAATAACATAAAATCAACATTATTAGAAAATGTTACACCAACTGTTGGTGGCAAAAATAAAGAGCAAAAAGCTGAAGATAGAATAAAAGAAGTTTTGATATCAAACGGACTATATGAAGCTTTGACATATACATTTACAGGAACTAAGGTTTTTGATAAGTTAGAACTTGATAATGATTCTAATTTAAGGGATGTTATTAAGATATCTAATCCTTTAGGGGAAGATTATAGTGTTATGAGAACAACACCAATTCCTGAGATGCTAAGTTCATTAGGAATAAATAATGGTAAGAGAAATAAGAAAGCTCATTTATTTGAGATATCAAAAATATTTTTGAAAGATGAAACTACTAATTTGCCAATAGAAAAAGAAGTGGTGTGCATTGGTATGTACGAGGATGTGGACTTTTTTAGCTTAAAGGGTATAGTAGAAGAAATTTTTAGTGAGCTAAAGATCAGGAAATATGATTTTGTTCCTTGCACAAATGATTGTATATTTCATCCAGGAAGATGTGCAGATATCTTAATAAAAGGAGCTTTTGTGGGAAGATTAGGAGAAATACATCCTAATGTTTCAAAGAATTTCAAGTGTCCGAAAAGAACATATATTGCGTATTTAGATAAACAAAAACTAGTGGATAATGAAGTAGAAAGAGAGCAATACAAGAAATTGCCGAAATTCCCAGCGATATCAAGGGATATATCATTTACTTTATCAAAGAATGTATTGATAAAAAATATAGAGGATATTTTATCAAAAAGAGGTGGCAAAATTTTAGAAGAATTTGAATTGTTTGATGTTTATGAGGGAGACAGAGTTAGTGAAGGAATGAAGAGTGTTGCGTATTCGTTAAGATTTAGAGCGAATGATAGGACATTAACTGATGAGGATGTATCGAAAGCAATGAAAAAAATAATCAATGGTTTAGAAAGCGAGTTAAATGCAACTTTAAGAGATTAGAAAATATAAGGCTATTAAGGAGAGGACAGAAAATGATTAAGTTTGATTATAAAAGTGCTAGTAAATTTTTGAAAAAGCAAGAGATAGATTGTTTAAAAGAGCAGATTTTGTCGGCTCATCATATGTTACATAATAAGAGTGGTTTAGGTAATGACTATGTAGGATGGGTTAGGTTGCCTTTAGATTATGATAAGGATGAGTTCAATAGAATAAAAGTTGCTGCAAAGAAAATACAAGATAATTCAGATGTATTGTTGGTGATAGGTATAGGTGGTTCATATTTAGGAGCTAAGGCAGCTATAGATTTTCTATCTCATACATTTTATAATAATTTGGATAAGGCTAAAAGGAAGACTCCAGAAATTTATTTTGTTGGTAATAATATAAGTTCAACTTATCTTTGTGATTTAATAGAAGTAATAGAAGGAAAAGATATATCAGTAAATGTAATATCAAAGTCAGGTACAACAACAGAGCCTGCTATAGCGTTTAGAATATTTAAAGGATACATGGAGAAAAAATATGGAAAAGAAGAGGCTAGAAATAGGATTTATGCCACAACAGATAAGGAAAAGGGAGCGCTAAAGAATTTAGCTACAAATGAGGGATATGAGACATTTGTAGTTCCTGATGATATAGGTGGAAGATATTCCGTATTAACAGCGGTAGGACTTTTGCCAATAGCAGTTTCTGGAGCTAATTTGGATGAATTAATGAAAGGTGCTAAAGATGCTTATGAAAGATATAGTGATCAGAATTTAGATAACAATGATTGTTATAGATATGCGGCGGCAAGAAATGCCTTATATAGAAAAGGCAAGACAACAGAAATTATGGTAAATTATGAACCAAGTTTACACTATTTCACAGAATGGTGGAAACAATTATATGGGGAAAGTGAAGGAAAAGATGGTAAAGGAATTTTTCCTGCAGGTGTAGATTTCTCAGCTGATTTGCATTCAATGGGACAATACATACAAGATGGTTTAAGAAATATATTTGAGACTGTTATAAGGGTGGAATCGCCAAGAAAGAATATAGTCATAAAAGAAAATAGTGATAATTTAGATGGATTAAATTTTTTAGCAGGACGTGATGTAGATTTTGTTAATAAAAGAGCTATGGAAGGTACAATGTTAGCACACACAGATGGTAATGTTCCCAATTTAGTTATGACAGTAGATAGATTGGATGAATATACGTTGGGTAGTATGATATATTTCTTTGAAAAGGCTTGTGGAATTAGTGGATATTTGTTAGGTGTTAATCCGTTTAATCAACCAGGTGTTGAGGCATATAAGAAAAATATGTTCGCATTATTAGGAAAGCCAGGATATGAGGCACAAAGAGAAGAATTAGAAAATAGACTATAATTGAGGCTGGGGGGGAATTTATAATATGAGCGTTGTTGGATATAGAGAATATATGGAGAAATACAAACACTGGCTTAATAGTGGATATTATGAAGATTTAAAAGAGGAATTATTGTCTATAAAAGATGATGAAAAAGAGATAGAGGATAGATTTTGTAAGGAATTAGAGTTTGGAACAGCGGGATTAAGAGGAATAATAGGTGCTGGAACAAATAGAATGAATATTTATACAGTAGGAAGAGCGGCAAATGCTTTAGCTTTGTGTTTAAAAGCAAAAGGTGTCCAAAACTATGGTGTAGTTATAGCGTATGATTCAAGAAATAAATCTTATGAATTTGCAAAACATACTGCAAAAGTTCTTGCAACTCAAGGGGTTTTGGTGTATTTATTTGATGAATTAAGGCCAGTTCCAGAGCTGTCTTTTGCAGTAAGGTATTTAAAAGCCATGGCAGGTATAGTTATAACAGCGAGCCATAATCCAAAAGAGTATAATGGATTTAAGGTTTATGGAGAAGGTGGTAGCCAAATATTAGGTGAACAAGTAAATCGTATGGCAAGGGAATGGAAAGAGATTGGAACTTATGATTTAATAAGGACAATATCGCTAGAAGATGCAAAAGAAAGAGGACTATTAAAAATCATAGGTAAAGAAATTGATGATAAATACATAGAAAGAATAAAACTTGAGTGTATAAATTCTGATGTAATAAAAAGAGCTAATGATTTTAGGGTAGTGTATACACCTATTCATGGAACAGGTAATAAGTTAGTTAGAAGAGTTTTGGATGAAGTTGGATTTAAAAATGTTTTGGTTGTAAAGGAACAAGAATTACCAGATCCTGAATTTAGTACAGTTAATGTGCCAAATCCAGAGGATATAAATGCATTGTCCATGGGAATAGAGTTGGCTAAGAAGGAAAATGCGGATTTAGTAATAGGAACAGATCCAGATTGTGACAGAGTTGGTGTTGCGGTAAAAAGTCCAGATGGAGAGTATGTTGGATTAACAGGAAATCAGATAGGGTGTTTATTGTTAGATTATATAGCGACACAAAAAAATAAAAAACATCAAATGCCATCTCCTGCTATTATGGCAAAGAGTATAGTTACAACTAAAATGGCAAATAAAATAGCAAAGAATTTTGATATAGATGTAAAAGAAACATTAACAGGTTTTAAGTACATAGGTAGAGAAATAAATAATTCCCATATGTATGCTAATGTTAGTTTTACTGATGAGAGAGATGTAAAGAATTTTTTGATTGGATTTGAAGAAAGTTATGGATATTTAGTTGGTACGGCAGCAAGAGATAAAGATGGAGTTGTAAGTTCTATGGTTATAGCTGAAATGGCAGCATATTATGAAGAACAGGGTATGACTTTGTATGATGCTATGCAAGAACTTTATAAAAAATATGGCTATTATTTAGAAGGAGTCAAATCCTATACATTACAGGGTGTAGAAGGTAGAAAAAAGATAAAATATGCAATGGATTATTTAAGGAATGGATTCAATGAAGATGAATTTATTAAAAAGTTACCAATACTTATAAAAAAGGATTACTATATAAACAAAGAGTACCGCATAAAAGAGAATCGTGATACTAAAATAAACTTTATAGTAAGAGAAAATGTATTATATTATGAATTGGGGAATGATGAGTGGTTTTGTATAAGACCATCTGGAACAGAGCCTAAAATAAAATTATATTTTGGTGTATGTGGCGACAGTTACGAACAATCAAAGAAAAGATTAGAAGAATTAAAGAAGAGTGTAGTAGAAGAAGTTGAAAGATTATTGAATGCTGAAGAATAAAAAATACATTGCTCTTATTAGATGTATAGTTTATAATTTAAATGTAGGTTCCCTATTGCCAATTGGGTGATAGGGAAATACTAAAAAGGAGGTTTTGATATATATGATAAAAGTTACATTAAAAGATGGAAGTGTAAGAGAATATAATGAAGGTATTACAATAGAAGATATAACAAAAGATATAAGTAGTGGACTTTTTAGAGTGGCATTAGCTGGAGAGTTAAACGGAAAAGTTAGGGATTTAAAAAGTAGTGTGGATGGTGACTCTACATTAAGTATATTAACATTTGAAGATGAAGGCGGAAGACTTGCATATAGACATACAACATCTCATATAATGGCGCAAGCAGTAAAAAGATTGTTTAAAGATGTGAAGTTAGCGATTGGTCCGGCTATAGACAATGGGTTTTATTATGATTTTGATTTTGATAAAACATTTACAACAGATGATTTAGTGGCTATAGAAAAGGAAATGAATAATATAATAAAAGAGGACTTAGCTATAGAAAGATTCACAATGCCAAGAAAAGAAGCTATAGAGTATATGGAGAATTTGGGCGAGATTTATAAAGTTGAGTTGATAAAAGATTTGCCAGAAGGTGAAGAGATATCTTTTTATAGACAAGGTGAATTTGTAGATCTTTGTGCAGGTCCTCATCTTGTGTCAACAGGTAAAGTTAAGGCAATAAAACTTATGTCTGTTGCTGGAGCATACTGGAGAGGTAACGAAAAGAATAAGATGTTACAAAGAATATATGGTACAGCATTTTCTAAAAAAAGTGAGTTAGATTTGTATTTAGAGAGAATTGAAGAAGCAAAAAAGAGAGACCATAGAAAACTTGGTAAGGAATTAGATTTGTATACAATATTGGAGGAAGGACCAGGATTTCCATTTTTCTTGCCGAATGGAATGATTTTAAGAAATACATTAGAAGATTTTTGGAGGCAAGAGCACAAAAAAGCTGGGTATCAAGAGATAAAAACTCCAATAATATTAAATGAGGAATTGTGGCATAGGTCAGGACATTGGGATCACTATAAAGAAAATATGTATTTTACAAAGATAGATGAAGGGAATTACGCAATAAAACCAATGAATTGCCCAGGAGGAATGTTGGTTTATAAGAGGAGACTTCATTCATATCGTGAATTACCACAAAGGATGGCAGAGTTAGGATTAGTTCATAGACATGAATTATCTGGAGCATTGCATGGATTAATGAGAGTTAGATGTTTTACACAAGATGATGCACATATATTTATGACAGATGAACAGATAAAAGATGAGATAATAGGCGTAATAGATTTGATAAATAAATTTTATGGTGTGTTTGGATTTAAATATCACGTAGAATTATCAACAAGGCCGGAAGATTCAATGGGCTTAGATGAACAATGGGAGATTGCAACTAGTGCGTTAAAAGAAGCAATAGAACAAAAAGGAATAGATTATACTATAAATGAAGGAGATGCACCATTTTATGGTCCAAAGCTAGATTTTCATTTAGAGGATTCATTAGGAAGAACATGGCAGTGTGGAACAATACAGCTAGATTTCCAGATGCCAGAAAAGTTTGATCTTGTGTATATAGGAAGTGATGGGGAAAAACATAGACCTGTTATGGTACATAGAGTTGTGTTTGGTAGTATAGAAAGATTTATAGCCATTTTAACAGAACATTATGCAGGAGCATTTCCTACATGGCTAGCACCTGTGCAGGTTAAAATATTAGCTATACATGAAAATCATCATAAATATGTTTTGGATTTACAAAAAAAATTAGAAGGACAAGGTATTAGAACAAAGGTAGATTTAAGAGATGAGAAGATAGGCTATAAGATAAGAGAAGCAAGGCTAGAGAAGATACCATACATGTTAGTTGTGGGTGATAAAGAAGTAGAAGACAGTGCTGTGTCAGTGAGAAGTAGAAAAGATGGGGATATAGGTCAAATGAAAGTACAAGAATTTGTTGATAAAATTCAAAAAGAAATAGATGAAAAAACAATATAGCCAAAAAGGGTGAATTTTAATGAGTAAAGCTGATAAGATATTTATAGATATGTGTAAAGATATCATAGAAAATGGAGAGTCATCCGAGGGTCAGGTAATAAGGGCCAAATGGGAGGATGGAACTCCTGCACATACAATAAAGAGATTTGGTATTGTAAATAGATATAATTTAGAAGAGGAATTTCCTATAATAACACTAAGACCAACAGCTATAAAGCTTGCCATAAATGAGCTTTTGTGGATATGGCAAAAAAAATCTAATAATATAAAGGATTTAGGGAGTCATATTTGGGATAGTTGGGCGGATGAAAATGGATCAATAGGTAAAGCGTATGGATATCAGCTTGGTGTCAAACATTTGTATAAAGAGGGATTATTTGATCAGGTAGATAGAGTTATATATGATTTAAAGAATAATCCTTATAGTAGAAGGATTATTGTCAACCTGTATAATCATCATGACTTACATGAGATGGCGCTGTATCCTTGTGCGTATGGTGTTACGTTTAATGTTACAAAAGGTAGACTAAATATGATTTTAAACCAAAGAGCATCAGATGTGTTAGTGGCTAATAACTGGAATGTGTGCCAATATGCTATACTCTTACATATGATGGCTAAGATTTGTGGCTTTAAAGCAGGAGAATTAGTACATGTTATAGCAGATGCGCATATATATGATAGACATATACCGTTGGTGAAGGAATTGATACAAAGAGACACGTATGATGCACCAAAGCTTGTTATAAAAAGGGACGTGAAAGATTTTTATGATTTTAAAGTGGAAGATTTTGAGCTTATAGATTATAAAAAAGGGCCTCAGATAAAAGGTATAGAAGTTGCGATATAGATAAAAAAAGTTAATAAATTATAGAAATAATGTGCATTAGCTTTGTGGAACATTCTACAAAATATGATGTGCATTTGTTTTTGTGTTGATACTATGATTGAATTTCTAATATTAAAGAAAGAAAGTTCTGTACTAAAATAAAAAAATGGGGTTGTTATATTTTGTAATATAATATATAATATCTGTAACAAGTTTGTAATGAAAAAGAACCTAAGAGAGGAAGATTTAAAATGAGTACAGCACTAGATAGGAATTTGGAATGTTACAGAAATAGGCAAGTAGTTGAAGTTGATTTAGATGAGAGGGATTTTGAGAAAGATCCTAAGTGTTCGGAGGCACCTAAAGAAATAGTAGATGCTGCAGCTAAGCTTGTAGATGGACTTAATTTTATGGGATTTTTTGAGAATTTGCCAAAACCAATGAAATATTTAAGCTGTTCGTCGAATTTGTTTGTTATGTGGGATAAAGCTTCTGGAGTCTTATATACAGATGAGAATTTAAAAAGTTTAAAGCAAATAAAAAGAGTTTTAGACGGAGAAAAAAGTTTTTCTAAGGTTTATAATTTAGATAGAACATTAGCAGGACAGAAATCTATAAGAAAATATAAATTAGATGAAAGATCATTTGATAAAAAAGATAAGGAAAAATTGCTTAGGTATTATTTTAGTAATTATGGTGATATGAAAAAATTATCAAAAGAAATAGATAGTGAAATAACTAAGATAGAAAATAAACTAGATGATCTAGAAATAGAAAATAATCAAGATAATAGAATTGACTTAGAAAAGAAAAGAAATAGATTGATAGAGGGAAGATTGGCTTTAATTCAGTTGAGAGAAAATGTTATTTTAGTAGAGTCTATGAATATAAATAAGTCTAATAGAGCCGGTGCTTTAGTTAGATTTGGGGCAAGTTTGTTGAATTTTATGGCAGATATAATAACATTAGTAACATTTCCTGTTATAAGAGGTATGTTGTTTGCAATTCAGTTGCCTGCAGTTATTGTAAGGGCATTTTTGAAACTTGCTAAGATTATATCAAAAAGAATCAATAAAGAGAAAACAAATGAAAAGGATAACGAAAAGTTATTTACAACAGCATTACAAGTACCTTCATTATTTAAAGCATTTTGGGATGCTTTGGATAAGCATATATTTAAAAAATTTAGAGAAAAAGCAGAAGAATCAAGAAAAGAAAATAGATTTAGGGAACAGTTAAAGTTTTTGAAAAAAAGAATTTCAGAAAACGAAATTTTAACTGAAGAAATAGAAACATTGGAAAAAGAAATTTTAGCTGAAAAAATAGAAACATTGGAAAAAGAAACTGATCCTAGTATAATAGAAGCAGTTAGGATATCAAAACAAACAAAAGAGGTTTTAAATGCAAAACCAGATAAATGGTGGTTAAAATTGTTTAAGATGAAGACATTAGAAGATCACGAGAGAATAGAAAATACAGCAAAATTTGTAGTAAAGCATGTAAAAGAATTATATTTATCAGAGGAAAGATTAAAAGAAATTGAGCTTGAAGAACAAGACAAAGATCACATTTCAAAACAGTTGGAGTTAAGTTACGCCAGAATGAGATTTTTGATAAAAACACTTGGAATAAAAAAAGATGAAGTTGATAAATTTATAGATGATGTTAAAGATTACAAAAGAAAAAAAGATGAAGATATAAGAAAAGCTGGAGGCAAAGAAAACATGTCGAATGTTGAAAAGGATGCTTTTAAGGCAAATAAAAATGACTTGGTAGAGAGATTAGTAAAAGCAATGAAATCTGAAGAAGAGGGGGATTAGTAGAAATTGTTTCTACTACAATAATTTATGATAACACAAGATGAACATGCTAGAAATTTAGTTAACTTAGATTTAATAAAAAGATATATGGAAGAACTTAATTTTGCTACGCATATAATAGAAAAAAGTGAAAAGACACCACTTAGTATGCTATTGGTAAATGTAGGTAAGACGTATAATGATCAAGATAGGATTTTAAATTTTAATTATATACCATTGCCAAATGAAATGATGAATACTGTAGAGCTTTTGCAGATAACTTCAGTAATACCAGTATCATACAAGAAAGAGTATAAAGGTATTTTAGAAAAGTTTTTATTGTCGGCTAACACAAAATTGGCTGTTGGTAACTTTATACTTGGAGATAATGAGACAGTGATGTTTAGATATATTTATATGGCTCCAAAGTTGGAGATTATAAGAAAAGAAGAATTAAAAGAAACAATAATGCTTTGTATATACATGCTAGAGATATTTACAGAGACTATAGAAAAATTATCGCAAGGGGAAATAAGTTTATCGCAGGCATTAAAAAATATAGGTTAAGGAATTTTTAGAAATGGTGAAGTGTTTGTTATGTTAAATAATGATAAGATTGTAATAAGAGGTGCGCGTGAGCACAATTTAAAAAGTGTTAATTTAGAAATACCAAGGGACAAGTTTGTTGTAATAACAGGTCTTAGTGGTTCTGGTAAATCATCTTTAGCATTTGATACGATATATGCAGAAGGACAAAGAAGGTATATGGAGTCTTTGTCCTCCTATGCTAGGCAGTTTTTGGGACAGATGGAAAAACCTAATGTAGATTATATAGAAGGTTTATCACCAGCGATATCAATAGACCAGAAAACAACTAATAAGAATCCAAGATCTACAGTTGGTACGGTTACTGAGATATATGATTATTTAAGATTATTATATGCGAGGATAGGTATTCCACATTGTCCTAATTGTGGAGAGATTATAAGGAGTCTTAGCATAGACCAAATGGTTGACAGCGTATTATCATTAGATAATGGCACAAAAATACAAATAATAGCACCTATTATTGTTGGCAAAAAAGGAGAACATGCAAAAGTATTTGAAAAAATAAAAAAAGAAGGGTATTTAAGAATTCGGGTAGATAAAAAGCAGTATGAAATAGATAGTGTACCGAGTTTGGATAAGAATAAAAAACATACAATAGAAGTTGTGATTGATAGATTAATAGTTAATAAATCAATCAGGAAAAGATTAGCTGATTCTATAGAGTTAAGTTTGAAAAAATCAGAAGGCGTAGTAATTATAGATGTTATAGGAAAAGAAGAAATGATACTTAGCCAAAAGTTTGCATGTATAAATTGCGGGATTAGTTTAAATGAAATTACGCCAAGAAAATTTTCGTTTAATAGTCCGTTTGGTGCGTGCCCGCATTGTAAAGGATTGGGTAGTTTATTAGAGATAGATGAAGCATTGGTTTTACCAGATAAAGAAAAGTCTTTAAATGAGGGAGCGATATGTGCACCAGGTTTTAATATAGCCAATAGAAATGGTTTTTCTAGAATGTATATAGAGGCTTTGTCTAGGCATTATGGGTTTAGCATGGATGTACCAATCAAAGACTTGCCAGAAGATATAGTTAATATTATTTTGTACGGAACAAATGGCGAGAAAGTAAGAATGTCTTATGATAGTGAAGAAGAAAATGGCATGGTTATGTCTTATATGGCAAAATTTGATGGAGTAATAAATGTTATGAAGAGAAGATATAGCCAAACAGAATCAGAGGCATCTAAGAAACAATATGAGGAATATATGGTAAAGAAGGCTTGTAAAATATGTAATGGTGATAGGTTATCTAAAGAGTCTTTAGCTGTAAAAGTATGTGGCAAAAATATACAAGACATGTGTAGGATGTCTATAAAAGATTTAAAAGATTTTTTGAGTGATATAGAATTAAATGATAGAGAAAGGCTAATAGCTAGTCAAATTTTAAAAGAGATAAACGCAAGGCTGGGTTTTTTAGTTGATGTAGGGCTGTATTATCTAAGTTTAGATAGAGAGGCTAGTACATTGTCTGGTGGAGAGTCTCAAAGAATAAGATTAGCGACTCAGATAGGTTCAGGCTTAATGGGAGTTTTGTATGTATTAGACGAACCAAGTATTGGGCTTCATCAAAAAGATAATGAGAAACTTTTAGAGGCATTGAAGAATTTAAGAGATTTGGGAAATAGCTTAATTGTAGTAGAACACGATGAGGATACAATGTATGCTGCGGACTATATAATAGACATGGGAATAGGTGCAGGAGAGACTGGCGGAAATGTAATAGCAAAAGGGACAGTAGAAGATATAAAAAATTGTAAAGAATCTATCACAGGACAATACTTGTCGGGTAAACGGAAAATAGATATAAAGAAGACTACAAGAAAGAGTAAAAAGTATATAAAGATAATAGGAGCAGCGGAAAATAATTTAAAGAATATAGATGTAAAGATTCCGCTTGGAGTTTTTACGTGTATTACTGGAGTTTCAGGTTCTGGTAAGAGTTCGTTGGTTAATGAGATACTGTATAAGAGTTTAGCTAATAAACTTAATAAGGCAAAATTAACTCCTGGTAAACATAAAGGAATAGAAGGTGTAAAAAATCTAGATAAAGTTATAAATATAGATCAGTCGCCCATAGGGAAAACGCCAAGATCTAATCCTGCTACATATACAGGTACATTTGATTTGATAAGAGATGTGTTTTCAAATACAATTGAAGCTAAAGCTAAGGGATATAAGGCAGGCAGGTTTAGTTTTAATGTAAAAGGTGGACGATGTGAGTCATGTAAGGGTGATGGTATAGTAAAAATAGAGATGCATTTTTTGCCAGATGTATATGTTCCTTGCGATGTTTGTAAAGGGAGCAGGTATAACCTAGAGACATTAGAGGTACGTTATAAAGGCAAAAATATAGCTGATGTGTTAGATATGACAATAGAGGAGGCTCTAGCATTTTTTGATAATCACCCAAGGATAAAGAGAAAGTTAAAAACATTGTATGATGTTGGATTAGGATACATGAAAGTGGGGCAACCATCTACAACATTATCAGGGGGAGAGGCGCAAAGAATAAAACTTGCGACCGAGTTATCAAAAAGAGATACAGGTAATACAATATATATATTGGATGAACCCACTACAGGACTTCATATGGCTGATGTACATAAACTTATAGAAGTTTTAAATAAGTTAGTAGACACAGGTAATACAGTGGTAGTTATAGAACATAATTTAGATGTGATAAAAACAGCAGATTATATAATAGATTTAGGACCAAAAGGTGGGGCTGAAGGAGGAAATGTCATAGCATGTGGTACCCCATATGAGGTTTCTAAAAATGATAAATCATACACAGGAGAGTTTTTGAAGAAAATTTTTAACAAGTGATGGAGATGTAATGGGAATAAAAAATGAAGTTTTATACTATACAATAGTAAAAAAAGATGATATATTATTTGCTGATGGTTGTAGTATGCATGAAAAAGCAAGATATTTATTAAAATGGATGTTAGATTATTTAGGTATGGAATTTTGTGATATAGGGATTTCAGATTATGGAAAGCCGTATTTTAAAAGTGGAGATATACGTTTTAATTATTCACATTCTAATAATTATATAGCTTGTGCAGTTTCGTTTTTTGAAGTAGGAGTTGACATAGAGGATACAGGTAGAAAAATAAGTGATAGGGTTTCTAATAGGTATTTAGATGGAGAAAGAGATATTAAAAAGAGATTAGAAAAGTGGGTAAGGAAAGAGGCATATGGCAAGCTTAAAGGATTAGGGTTGTTAATTGATTTTAGTAAAATCAATCTAGATGAAGTTTGTAATAAAAATATTTTTATAAATAATGAACATTACGTGTGTTCTATATATAGTGATTATAGTGGAGTTATATTTAAAGAAATTAAATTTAGTGAAAAATAGTTTAGTTGATGGTATAATCATCTAAGATCAGTTTTTTGAGGGAGAAGTAAGTGTATGTTAGAAAGAATTAATTTACCAGGTGATGTAAAGGGGTTAAATAATGATGAACTAGCTAAGTTGGCACTTGAGATAAGAGAATTTTTAGTAAGAAATGTATCAAAAACAGGAGGACATTTGGCATCTAATTTGGGTGTTGTTGAGATAACACTTGCATTGCATAAAGTATTTGATAGTCCAAAAGATAAATTTATATGGGATGTAGGACATCAAAGCTATGTACACAAGATATTGACAGGTAGAAAAAATAAGTTTGATACGTTAAGAAAACTAAATGGTATATCAGGTTTTCCTAAAATTACAGAAAGTGAGCATGATGTAGCCAATACAGGGCATAGTAGTACAGCAGTTTCTATGGCTTTGGGTATGGCAAAAGCTCGTGATTTAAAAAAAGAAGATAATCACATAATAGCGATTGTTGGTGATGGAGCGTTAACTGGAGGAATTTCGTATGAAGCATTGAATCATGCAGGACGTGCCAATACAAATATCATTGTTATTTTAAATGATAATGAGATGTCTATATCAAAAAATGTTGGAAGTATGACAGAATATTTAAATAAAATAAGGACTAAGCCAATATATTTTAAGGTAAAAGAGGATATAGATGTTATATTAAATAAGATTCCTGGTGGTGAGAGTGCAAAAAAAGCATTAAAGAAGGTTAAAGGAACAATAAAATATATGGTTATGCCAGGTATAGTTTTTGAAGAGTTGGGTTTTTGTTATTTGGGGCCAGTGAACGGTCATGATATTAATGGTATGACAAAAATTTTAGAGCAAGCTAAGAAGATAAAAGGTCCAGTTATGATTCATGCGTTAACTACTAAAGGAAAAGGATATAAATTTGCAGAGGAAAATCCAGATAGGTTTCATGGGATTGGTGCATTTGATGTAAAAACGGGAGAAATAATAAATAAGAGAAGTGATAGTTATTCTAAAGTTTTTGGTAAGGAATTATTAAATATAGCAAGAGATAACCATAAGGTTACTGTTATTTCAGCGGCAATGGCATCTGGAACTAAGACAGATTTGTTTTCCAATGAATATCCTGATAGGTTTTTTGATGTGGGTATTGCAGAACAACATGCTGTTACATTTGCAGCTGGTATGGCAAGTAATGGCTTTGTGCCAGTGTGTGCGATATATTCTTCATTTTTTCAAAGAGCATATGATCAGATATTGCATGATGTGGCTTTACCTAATTTGCATGTAGTATTTGCAGTTGATAGAGCAGGAGTAGTAGGGGAAGATGGCGAAACGCACCAAGGTATTTATGATATGTCGTATTTTAGAAATGTACCTAATATGACAATTTTAGCACCTGTTGATTATAAAGAACTAAGAGGTATGTTGGATTTTGCAATAAATAAGATGAAAGGTCCTGTTGCCATAAGATATCCTAGGGGAAGTGGAGAAGAGCAATTAGTTGATTATAGACCAATAGAATATAAAAAAGGAGTAAAATTAAGTGATGGAAAAGATGTAGCCATTGTAGCTATTGGTAGAATGGTTAGTGTAGCCATTTTGGTAAAACAAATTTTAGAAAGAGAAGGACTTAGCGTGTCACTTATAAATGCTAGATTTGCTAAACCACTAGATGAGGAATTGATATGTGGTGAAGCTATAAAATGTAATAATATTTTTACAATAGAGGATAATGTGATTTGCGGAGGATTTGGAAGTGGCGTGTTAGAGTTATTGTCGTGTAAAAATATTTTTGTCAAGCATAAAATTTTTGCATTTAGAGATAAACCGTTGGAGCATGGAAAAACTGAGGAACTATTTTCTAGATACAATTTAACAGAAGATAGTATAGCAAAAGATATATTGAAGATATTAGGAAAAGGTGTATAGAAAATGGAGAAAGAGAGATTAGATGTAATACTAGTTAATAGAGGATTAGTGCAAAGTAGAGAAAGAGCCAGAACAGAGATAATGGCAGGTAATGTTTTTGTTGATGGGCAAAAAGAAGAAAAATGTGGAGCAAAATTTTTAGTTAATTGTGATATAGAGGTAAAGGGAAAAAAGAATCCATATGTTAGTAGAGGTGGATTAAAACTTCATAAAGGTATAGAGCAATTCAAAATAAATTTAGATAATAAGGTTTGTATGGATATAGGATCATCAACTGGAGGTTTTACAGATTGCATGTTAAAGCATGGTGCGAAAAAAGTGTATGCAGTGGATGTTGGGTACGGGCAACTTGCATGGGAGTTAAGAAATGACAGCAGAGTTATCTTGATGGAACGTACTAACATACGATATTTAGAGCCATCTAAATTAGAAGAAAAAGTAGATTTTGTGTCTGTGGATGTTTCATTTATCTCATTAAAAAAGGTTTTGCCTAATGCGGTTAATTTGTCAAATGATGGAGCATGTATGCTTTGCCTTATAAAACCTCAATTTGAGGCGGGTAGAGAAAATGTCGGCAAAAAAGGAGTTGTAAGAGACAAAAATGTACATAGACAAGTTATAAAAGAGATAGCTAGCTTTGTAATAGAAAATAATTTTTCTATATTAGGGTTAGATTTTTCACCAATAAAAGGACCAGAAGGTAATATAGAATATTTGATATATATAAAGAAAAATAGCCAAAATGTTTTTGATGTTGATGTACAAATAGATGAGATTGTAGATAAGGCGCATCAAATTTTGGATTAATAAGGAGTAAAAAGTGAAAAAAAGGTGTATTGATGATGAGTTATGGATTGCTATTAAAAATAATTTAGGGAGTTATGTTGAAGAATGTGTGGAAATGGGTGCAAATATTGAGAGTAGAAATGAAAAATTACAGACTCCCCTTATATATGCTTGTGAAATTTTAGATTATGACATGGCTGGGTATTTTTTAGCACACCAAGCAAATGTAAATGAAAAAGATATGTTTGGAAAGACAGCTTTGATGTACGTTTGTTTTAATATAGATAATGATATAGCTTATTATTTAGTGGATAAGGGAGCAGATATAAATGCAAGAGATAAGTTTGGAAAGACTCCATTAATGTATGTTTGTTATGGTGCAAATGAATATAATATGGAAGAAGCAGAACGTTTGGCAAATTACTTGATAAGTAAAGGAGCTGGTATAAATATTAAAGATAAAGAGGGAAGAAGTCTATTAGATTATGCATATAGTGCAGGTATGGTTTGTCTCATAACTTATATACTAAGTTACTATGATTATTGTGCCAAATACAACTATAAAAATAATAATTATTATGATTTATATATGAAGGATAGAGTAAAATTTTATAAACAAAAAACACATAAAGAATTATTAAAAATAATAAAAGAGAGAATAGAAAGGGTAGATGGTAAAAAAAGAAGAGTATATAATATAGAAAGGGAACCAACAACAAAAAAACAAAGAATAATAGAAAAGGAAGGTTAATAATTATGAGTAAGAATCCAATAGTTACAATAAAAATGGAATCAGGGAATGAAATAGTGGTGGAGTTGTATCCAAAGATTGCACCAAATACAGTTAATAATTTTATACATTTGGTTAATATGAATTTTTATGATGGGTTGATTTTTCACAGAGTAATTCCAGGTTTTATGATACAAGGAGGATGTCCTGATGGAGATGGTAGAGGAGGCCCTGGATATTCAATAAGAGGAGAATTTACAAGTAACGGATTTAAAAATGATTTAGAGCATGATAGAGGAGTTATATCTATGGCTAGAAGTTTTTTAAAAGATTCACAAGGTTCACAATTTTTCATTATGACAAAAAGGGCACCTCATCTAGATGGAGAATACGCAGCTTTTGGGAAAGTTATAGATGGAATGGACGAGGTTGACAAAATAGTTTCTGCAGATAGAGATTATAATGATAGACCATACAAAGATCAAAGGATGGTAAGTGTTACAGTTGAAACATTTGGTGAAAAATATGATGAACCTAAGATAATGGAATAATTTAGAGTATGATACCATAGTAATGTCTTGGTATTGATTATTATTAAAGAGGAGAAATATGATGTTAGAATTAATAAAAGCAGTGATACTTGGTATAATACAAGGGATTACAGAATGGCTTCCGATAAGTAGTACAGGGCATATGATATTGTTTGATGAGTTTTTTAAGATGAATGTGTCAAATAGTTTTAGAGATATGTTTTTTGTTATAATTCAGTTGGGATCAATAATGGCTGTTGTTGTTTTGTTTTTTAAGAAACTGAATCCATTTTTAGGGTCTAAAAATAAAGAAGAAAAAATAGATACATATAAGATATGGTTTAAGGTAGCATTTTCTAGTATTCCAGCTGTTATAGGGGGATTATTTCTTGATGATTATGTAGAAAAGATTTATAATACTAAAGTAGTGTCAATTTCGTTGATAGTTTATGGTATTATATTTATAGTAATAGAGAATATGCATAAAAAACAAAAAATAAATAGCCTAAAAGATTTAGACTATAAGACAGCATTTTTAATAGGAGTATTTCAAGTTTTAGCATTAATTCCAGGAACCTCGAGATCTGGATCTACTATAATAGGTGCATTGCTACTTGGCACATCAAGAGAAATTGCTATGGAATTTACGTTTTTTTTGGCAATACCAGTAATGTTTGGGGCGAGTTTTTTAAAGCTTATAAAATATGGTTTAGCTTTTAGTAGTTTAGAATTATCTATATTATTGACAGGCTCGCTGGTTGCGTTTTTGGTATCGTTAGTGGTGATAAGATTTTGCATGAAGTTTGTTAAAAATCATGATTTTAAAGTGTTTGGATATTATAGAATAATTCTTGGAAGTTTAATTTTAATGTGTTTTGCAAATTAGGGCTAAAAAGTTTAATCCTATTTAGTGGATTAAACTTTTTTAGATTTATGTATTTTCGTTGTATTTAACTCTAATTAAACCAAAAGCTGTTAAGACAAGCAAAATCATCGGTCCCAAGAGAGTAAAATTAATAATTCTATCAAGCTCAAACTTTTCAAAAACATTAATATTATGTACAAGTTTATACAATAAAGGTATTAATTCGCATATGATAAACCAACTCACATTAAGATTATCTAATAATTCATCCTGTCCATTTTTTCTATTTGCTCTAACACAAAATAAAAGTATAACAGTAATAGTTAAGATAAGGGAAAAAGATAATATACTCTTAAATAATATACAATCTACAATACCCAATGTAAGAAAAATTCCTAATAATATTTTTAATGTTTTCATAATATATACATTTCTATTTTTATTTACATCTGCTACCATAACAACCATCCACTTATTACATAAAAGTCTATTTTTTTACAAAAAAACTATTTACAGTCAAATTGTATTATCAATTGACATGCTTGTCAATATTTTTTTATATATTTTTTTGAAGTTTTTTACAAAAATAGAGGTGTAATTATTTTATCTAATAATTCATAAAAATTTTAGTATTATATATTAACTCGAATATATAATGTAATTTACATTTTTTACCAAAATAGATAAAAAAAATATTGACATAAGAGCCAATATATTGTATTATACAGCCAAGGGGTTACAGCGATTT
>JBGUYI010000073.1:0-3270 GCA_045118635.1 Acetivibrionales bacterium | reverse complement strand
GTGGATGCACACGGATTTGAATGGTAAGTTGTACCCTGCCGGGTACACAAATCCGGCGCAGCAATACTCTCAAGCTCGTATTGACTTTGTGCATTGTTATCACTCTTTATATTATACAATTCTTTGAATTAACCTGTTACATAAAACTTTCAAAATTGCTGTAATTAATACCCCAAAAAGCATACCAAATATTCCAAAAAACTCTCCACCTATCAAAACTGACAATATAGTTGTTACTGGATGCAATCCAAGTTTTCCTTCTATTATTTTAGGAGATATAAGTATGTTGTCTATCTGCTGTATCAAAATAACTAATCCTAAAACCCATATGGCTTTTACTGGCGACGACAATAATGCAACTAAAACAGCTGGTATTGCACCAATTATTGGACCAAAATACGGTATAACATTAGCTATACCTGATATTAACCCTAGCGGTAATGCATAATCTATACCTAATATAATTAATCCAATAGATACCAAAACACCTATTATAAATGATGTCAACAGCTGTCCTCTAACAAAACTTGATAATATTTTACTTATCTTTCTTCCTACCATCCTAACATCATTTCTAAATCCTTTTGGAACTACAGTTAAAATCATATTTTTAAACACTTTTTCATCTATTATAAAATAATAAGCTATTATCATTCCCAAAACTAAATCAAAAAATTTCGTTACAAGTTTTAAAATGGACATTAATATATTCTTTAAATTAATCACTAAAAACTCTTGTAAATTTTTAGAACCTATTTTTATTTTTTCCCTAGCTATATCTTTTATCTCTCTAGGCCATGCATCTATTTTTAAGCCATCAATAAACTTATAAAATTTTGACTGATAATTTGTTGTTATCTCAGGCATCTTTATTATAAGCCTTTTTGTATTATCAGCGAACTTTGGTAAAACAAATATCACAATACACACCACTAAGCCTAAAAAAAGTGAATATATAACCAAAATTCCATAGCTTTTTGGAATTTTTAATTTCTCCATCTTTATCAATATTGGCTTTATTATATAATAAATAGCCGCTGCAATAAAAAATGGTATACATATATTGATTATCTTTCCACTATTCTTTGCTAAAAAAACTACAATTAATATAAAACTTATCAATAATACAACAGACCAAATAATCTTTTTTCTTATCATGTCCTTCTTCCTTTTTTTTAGACTTCTTATTAGTATTTCCGAAAGACAAAACATTATAAGTCAAAACAATTATTTTGTATATTTGTTTTTCTCATTTAACCTATACATTAAAAAAAGCCAATACATATCCTCCATCAATAAGAAACAGAATATCCTTGGCATTTTTATAATACTATTCACTAACTCTTTTATTATGTTTTTTCGCTAACTTAGATTTTATTCTAGCTGCTGTATTTCTATGTAATACTTTTTTAGAGACAGCTCTATCTACAGCCTTCATAGCATCTTTAAATACTTCATCAATATTTGAAGCCTTATTTGCAAAAGCTTCTTTAAACTTTCTCACAGAAGTCCTTAGTATCGATCTTTGAATATTATTTCTTAAAGTTTTTTTCTTTATAACTTTAACTCTCTTCTTCGCAGACTTAATATTTGGCAAATCTTCCACCTCCTACAATTTTCTCAACTTTTGTTATTCTATCATGATAATTATCAAAAATCAAGCTCAATCAAAAAATAACTTTAAAAAATGAGTCTATCTAATATTCAAAGTAACTAAAAAACCCAACTAACTAAAAAAATATCACCTATTGATTTGCTAATAACAACTTTTCAATTTACAAAAATGTAAAATTTTATAAAATATAGTAAATACTTGTTGACAATACGAAAAAGTGGTGATATACTCGAATGGTAAAAAATAGATTTTATAAATTATACAGAGAAGGGGTAGTTTTATATGGTAAAAAAATTAAGATTAAAATTTTTATTGGCTAGTTTAGTCGTATTTATTGCAGGAGGTGTAAATGTACAAGCAGAATCTTTTAATGTTAAAAATGATAAAAGCTTAAGAAATGCTATATGTAATGCAAAATCTAATGACACAATAATATTAGATAATAATATAACTTTAAAAGAAAATTTAAATATAGATAAATCAGTTGTTTTAGATTTGAATCAAAAAACTTTAGTAGTTTCAGGTGATAAATCTTCAATAGTTATTGGTAAAAAAGAACAAAAAAATAAAAAAGAACGTGCTATGAATATTCTTAAACTTAAATTCAAAGAAGAAGACAAATTTAATTATGATGATAATATAAACATTGTAATAAAAAACGGAATTATTTCTCATTCGAATAGCTTAAGGGGTAAAAATGGCAAAAAAGATTCTTGGACAGATTTTTGTGGGAAAAATGGAGGATCTCCAAATGAAACTATAAAACTTGAGTCTGGTAAATTAGCATTAAATGATATACAAATAAATGCTGGAAACGGTGGTAATGGCGGTGATGGAGCATATCAAACATCAGTTCACTTTATCTTTGGTGGAGGAATTGGTGGAAGAGGTGGCGCTGCTGGTAATGGTGGAGATGCTATAAAAATATTAAGAAAAGCATCTTCAGTAGATTTAGGTGACAATGTCATATTAAAAGAAGGAAAAGCTGGTAAGGCTGGTAAAGATTCCGAAGCAAATCCAAATTATTGGGTATATAAAAGTTATACATTGAAAAATTCTGCGAAAGCTAAAAATGGTCAAAAAATAAATAAAGTTTTTAAACAATAGTAGCAAGAATTCTCCCACTTCTATAAGTGGTGAGATGAATTGCTGAAAAAATATTTGACTTTTTATGACATAAATAGTATTATTTGTCATAGGAAATAAAGAACCGTGGGGCACATAGGACAAGCATCGTACTGTCTTAGCACATTAGTGCTATTCGTACCGAAAACCGACTGTTTGCGTAAATTAGCGCAAAAGGAAGCCCCCACCTCCACACCGAGAATTTTATGACAAAAATTTGAGGTGTAGGTGAGGAAGGATGTCACTTACAAAAAAAACATTTTGTGTAATATTCATAACAAACGTGGAGCTTTCTTTTGTATTAACAAAAATACAAAAGAAAGCTCCCTTCTATAATAAGCCTCTTATGGCAAATATTTATGGAAAAGATAAAAAAAGCTTTTACAAAAAAATTAATTCAGTTGAATTATCGGGAATTGACAAAACAAGTTGAAGTCAATACCAGCTTGCGAGTATTGCTGCGCCGGATTTGTGTACCCGGTAGGGTACAACTTACCATTCAAATCCGTGTGCATCCTAAAGGACGCGTT
>JBGUYI010000072.1:0-2550 GCA_045118635.1 Acetivibrionales bacterium | reverse complement strand
CCCAAGTCTGGTTGAAGGGACCGGTCTTGAAAACCGGGAGGTCGAGAAATCGGCGCAGGGGTTCGAATCCCTTTTCCTCCGCCATTTTAATAATATCGCGGGATAGAGCAGTCTGGTAGCTCGTTGGGCTCATAACCCAAAGGTCACTGGTTCAAATCCGGTTCCCGCAACCAATGGTCCCGTGGTGTAGTGGTTTATCACGTTCGCCTGTCACGCGAAAGATCGCGAGTTCGAACCTCGTCGGGACCGCCATTATGGCTTCATAGCTCAGTTGGCAGAGCACAAGACTGAAAATCTTGGTGTCGTTGGTTCGATTCCAACTGAAGCCACCATTTTAAATAATAACTCAAGGGAAGATGCGCCTATAGCTCAACTGGATAGAGCGTTTGACTACGGATCAAAAGGTTGGGGGTTCGACTCCTCTTGGGCGCACCAGAATCGGAAAGTGGCTCAACTTGGTAGAGCATTTGGTTTGGGACCAAGGGGTTGCAGGTTCAAATCCTGTCTTTCCGACCATTGAAAATTAAGCACTTATTAGTGCTTTTTTATTTTGTTTTAAAATTTCAAAAATAATAGTATAATATATGTGTAAGAAAGGGAGAAGTATTATGAAAGAAACTAAGAAAATTTATAAAATTGAAGAAGGCAAAAAAATTTGTGGTGTATGTGGAGGAGTAGCTGAATATTTAAATATTGACCCAACAATAGTTAGAGTTATATGGGGCGTTTTAGCATTTGCATATGGAACAGGTATAGTTTTATATTTTATTTGTGCATTTGTATTTCCAAATAAGTCAGATGTTGTAAAAAAAGAAGCAAAGGCAAGAGTAATAAATGATGACAAAAATAAAAAATAAAATAGTATTAATAACTTTAACTATATTAATTCTTGTTGGTGTTATCGGTATAGTTTTTAATAATAAAAAAATTAACAAAGAGAAAGATCCGGAACCAGAACCGGTGGTAGTTAGTGATACAGGTATATTTACTATTGATTTATTAAAAAGAATAAATAAAGAAGAAAATTATTTGATTAGCCCTTATAGTATTGAAATGGCACTTAATATGTTAAGAAGTGGTGCTAATGGAAAGACTAAAGATGAAATTGATAATATATTACTTAAAAGAGATTTATATTTACCAAATAATAATGTAAAAATTTCTAATGCTTTATTTATTAAAGATATGTATAAAAGTGTAATAGAAGCACCTTTTGAAAATGAATTAAAAAATAAATATAATTCAAAAGTATTATATGATGAATTTAAAACTCCTAAAGTAATTAATGATTGGGTAAAAGATTCTACAGATGGAATGATAGAAAAAATTTTAGATGATATTGATCCTGACTTTGTTTTAGGACTTGCTAATGCTATTGCCATTGATGCAAAGTGGGTTAGTGAATTTGAATGCAGTAACACAGTGAGCGAAAAATTTGATGTATCTTCATCTAAAAGTATGAATGTTGAAATGATGCATAAAATATTTAGAAGTGATGCGAAATACTTAGATGATGATGAATTTAAAGGTGTTATACTTCCATATCAAGAAAGTCTAGAATTTATTGCATTACTTCCAAACGAAAATTTAAAAAATCATATAAACAATTTAACAAATAATGAATTAGATAATATTTTAACTAGATTTGAAGATGCAACAAATGATAGAAGACTTGCTTTATCATTACCAAGATTTAGTTATGAATATAGTATTAAAGATTTTATGGGCATATTGAAAGATATGGGAATTAAAAAGGCTTTTGATGAAGAAGAAGCAGATTTTTCTAAAATAATAACAAAAGAAAATTTAAATAAATTAGGTAAAGAAAATATATATGTTTCAGATGCTATACATAAAACTTATATTGATTTAAATGAAAAAGGAACTAAAGCAGCAGCAGTAACATATTTTGGTATAAGAGCAACAAGTGGTATAGAATCATACGAAACAGTTGAGATTAAATTTGATAGACCGTTTATTTATATGATAAGGGATACTGAAACAAAAGAAATATTATTCTTAGGAAGTGTATACGAGCCTAATAAATGGAATGGAACTACTTGCGAAAAGAGTAATTAGAGGATTAATATACTAATCCTTTTTGTTTGATTTGACAATTTATATATAAATTGATACTATAAAATTGAAAATTATATAAATAGATAATAGGAGGAGTTTTATGTTTAATTTAAAAGGAAGAGTTGCGGTAGTAACTGGTGCCAGTTCAGGATTAGGTAGACAAATGTCAGAAGCATTTGCCAAACAAGGGGCAGATTTAGTTATACTTGCAAGGAGAATAGAAAGATTAGAAGAATTAAAAAGTGAATTAGAAAAATATGGAGTAAAAGTTTTACCAATAAAGTGTGATGTTACTTTAACAGAAGATATAAATAATGCTGCTAAGTTAGCAGAAGAGACATTTGGACATGTTGATATTTTAGTTAATTGTGCAGGTGCATCTAAAGATGCGGGTGTACTTGATATGACAGATGAAGAATGGGATTTTACAATCGCTACAGATCAAACTTCAGTATTTAAAATGACAAGAGC
>JBGUYI010000071.1:0-2621 GCA_045118635.1 Acetivibrionales bacterium | reverse complement strand
ACATGTCATCTAAAATTTTCTCAAATGTTTTATCACTATATTTTGACATCACTACTCCTTAAAAATTGCAAGAAAAAAGAGACTTTTCAGTCTCTTTAAATAATTAAATAATAGTTTCTCTTTTTGGTCTATACCATTGAATAATAACCTAAGTGATTTCTTTCTTTCCACTTGTTAGCTATATCATTATAATTAATATTTTTTCCTCCTGCTATAACAACACATTCAGTAATTGACTGGTGCTTAATAATTTGAGGTGCTCGTTTTCTTGCTTCAACTATGCTTGCATCTTTATCAATGGCTTCAACATAACATCGTGGAGTGATTCTACCTCCATAGTATTCTTTGTGGTTGGCAAAAGAAACTCTATAAAGTTTCATCCCACGACTAATCAAATTTTCATGGTAGTTTAACCATTCCTCATAAATTTTATTTTCTTGCTCTTGTGCTTTTCTTTGCTTTTCTGCTTCTTTTTTTGCATTTCTTTCATCAAGTTCTTTTTGTCTCTCCATGTCTCTTTTTACTTTCTCTTCTTCAGCTGCTTTTTTCTTCTCATGATTTTTTATTGCTGACTCTCTAACTTCATCATACTCGTTGGAATTCAAAAAGATTTTTTTTGCTATTATTGTAAAAATCAAAACTATCAATTGAATTATTGGCACAACTACAATTGTTTCATCTGTAACTCTTATCACAGATAGCAACATCCAATCTAAAAATATAGATGGAATTATAACCCACAACAAGCCTAAAATGAAATTTGGTTTCTTTTCATTTATAGACACCGATGTAATGGCAACATTAATACAAATTAAATATATACCTGCAAAAATCAAAACTAAAAATATACCTGTGCTTTGGTCACTATGTTTAATATAATTATAGAACACACTAATTGTTCCCAAAACATATGCTATCCAGCTATAAACTTTTCTATTTCCTTGTTTCATATAAGCACCTCTTTTTTTAATTATTAAATATTATTTTCCTCTTAATGCATCAATAATCTTATCGCCTACTGCATCTATCGCTTTATCTTTGATAATTCCTATTGGCTTAGGCATAGGTATTAAATCAGTTCCCATTTTAACACCTTCTTTAATTACATCATTTGTAATGCCTAAATCATCTGCAATACCCACAATATCAGGAATATCACCTTTTGCATTAGGGTCAAATTTTACCCACATTGCAGGTCTAATTCCTGATGACTCTTTTACAGTTATTCCGCCAAAGTCAGGATATATAGTCGTGTAAGAATGATTATTTTCTTGCCCTTTATCCACACTAACTGTATCAACAAACAAATGGTCTTCGGTTCTTAATGTTCTTAAAAAGTAATCACAATACTCGTTAGAATAAGTCTTCCCTCTTAATTCTGCAAATTCAGTATAAGATGACTCAAGCTTTGGGCTTGCTTCATAGGAATAATAGCCATTAATACCATCTTTTTTAGTCAAATTAAAATATTTTATTACTTCATCGTCACTCAACAAAAAAACATTATCTATCGTTGTAATAGTTGTGTTAGTTCTTTTGTCAGTTGTTAAATTCGTTGTAGGTAATATATAGTTTTTATCTTCTGCATCAAAAACATTATTATAGAATTCAGAGTTCAACCATTGCCTAATAAAACTCGTTTCCCAATTACAATTTTCCTCTGTTAAACTATATGGTATCTTATCTATTATATATTTGCTAATCAACAGTGCCTTATCTCCCTGCTTATCAAGTACAAGCCATTCTAAAGGTCTAACACCTGAACCATCAGCACTTTTTTGTGGATACAATCCTATCCAAACCCTATCCATCCAATTAAATTTTGTGGTTTCACTATAATCTTTTACTAACTTTGCTTTAGTTACAGCTGGATTGATATTATTTTGTGCAGCAAAGACAAAATTACAATTTAAAACTATTAATAGAATTATGAATGCCAGAGCCCTGTTCTTTATTTTCATTTTCCAACATTTCCTTTCCTATTTTCTTGCATACTTATTTAACTTATTCTATTCTACCATTTTTACCCTAAAAATAAAAGAAAAACTTATAAATTTGATACAATTTTTTTTTATTAAATTTTGACATAAATATCTCCATACTTTGTATTTACTGTACAACTAATATTTAATTTTTCTTCTTGCTTATTAACTACTACATCCTCCACTGACTTTATGTGTGGATTTATGAGTAGTGCATCTTCAATAAATCGTTTAGTTTCTGATAGCAAGTAATCCTCATCATCAAATGATTTTCCTATTAGTGTTTCAAGTTCTGACCCATATTTCCAAGAATAAATAGGATACCTGTATCTTGCTATCCTAAGTGCGAAGTAAATCCAGCCTTTTAAGGCGGATACCCCCTCTACAACTTGTCCAGTAAATGTTCCAGTAGTTTCATCAAAATAAAAGTCTTTATATTTCTTTTCTTCTATTATTATAGGCTCTTTTGTTTCTGCCACTATGCTTGGTAAGTATCCCATTATTCCCTCCAAGTGTATTTCTTTTGCTATATTATTATATTGTTATTATTTTGCCGAGAACTAAGAACTCCCCTTTGTCAAGCTTATACACCGCAACCTTATCTCCTGCTTTTAATTTATATATGTAGGAACTCGTGTC
>JBGUYI010000070.1:0-9970 GCA_045118635.1 Acetivibrionales bacterium | reverse complement strand
ACAAACATTGTTATAACAACTATCATTAAAAATACTCTTTGTACAATGTTCTTATTTGTAGTCACATTTATTCACTCCCCTTTATCTTCTTGTTTTTTTATATTTTTTTAATGCCTTTTATATAGGTATAGGTTTCAAATTCAATCACTCCTCTTTTTAGTTTTTGTATTTCGTTATTATTCTTCGTTTCCTTAAAACCACTTGCAAATTCTTCATATACTTAAATTCTCATAAATAATAAATATGCTATTTGTGCACGTTTAGTAAAGTTTTACAAAATTGTGTGCATTTTTAGTAAAAGGTATTGACTTTTTGTTTTGCATTAATGTTCCATAAAAGTCAATTAAGATTTCTTAACACAGTCAACTACACACATTTTGAATATTATTTTTTCCAAAATTTTCCTTGACTTTCTTGGCCTATTTGATATAATATGTGTGTTAGAGTGGTACATTTATAGCTGTGTTGGGTTGGATTGTGCAGGAATATCATATTCTGTGATTTAAATATCTATTATGAGTGTTTCCATTCGTATAATCGTAAAAAAAAATATAGTAATATTTTAGATAAAATTAGGTAGGAGGATTCATGTATGTCTGGTACTAATAGACAACTTGCTGAGCATAAGCTTATTTTATTATATATAATAGACAACTTTGATTCACCATTGAACAATATTGAAATAATGCAAATTGTTCTAGAGAATAAATTTATGAATTATTTTGTTTTTCAGGAAACTTTAGGTGAGCTTTGTCGTGATAAGTTTGTTATTTCTAGCAATTACGATAATAAGACGTACTATTCTACTACACCTGATGGTAGAAAAAGTTTATGTTTTTTTGATAGTTTAATACCGCAAGGTATAAAACATAGAATTGATGATTTGATTGCTGTGCAAAAAGAAAATGATAAATTAAATTCTTTTGTTTTTGCTAATTATGAGAAAACAGATTCTGGAGAATGTAATTTGATATGTAGTATAAATCAAAAAACTACTCCGCTATTTAATCTTAAGCTGTCTTTGTCTGATGAAAACACTGCTCAGCTCATATGTTCTAATTGGAAAAATTATTTTCAGGAGATATATCCTGAAATGATTGAACTTCTTACAAAAGTAAGGAAAACAAAGATTTAATATTTTTGTTTTCTTTTTTTTTTCTAAAATAACGAAAGGACTGATTGTTATGTTAAAAAAATTTTTTAGTTGGTTTATGTGTATTGTATTTATTTTTAATTGTTCGTTGTTAGCTTTTGCGAGTTCATACGAATTAGAAAATGAATTATCTAGTGTAACTTTAAAAGTTAAAAGAACCCTTGGAATTTCTGATAAATTTTCAAATTTTGATAGTAGTATAAATGATTACACTGTATATAGAAATTGGACATTAAAGTGGTCTAATCCAGATACTAACATTACAGTGACTGCTGATATGAATGGAAAAATATACAGTTATAATAAGTATAGTAATAACACATCTTATGTATACAAAAATAATTCAAGTTTTTCACCTATTTTTACAAAGGATGCTTTTAATAATTCGAAAAAAATAGCTATTGATTTTTTAAATAAAGTATTAGACAAAAATGAAAGTGTTTCTTTTTACAATTTTGACAATAAGCTGGAAACCAACTTACCGGATACCTATTATTTTAGTGGGGTTATTAAAATAAATGATTTAGATTCACCATTTAATTTTTCTATATCGGTGAATTCGTCAAGTCTTGAAGTTACTAGCTTCAACAGGAGAGGTTTTGATGTGTCATATGTTGATTACATACCTGATAGTTCACCTAAAATTAATGCTGAGTATGCTAAATCAAAACTATGTGAAACTTGTTCTTTTAAAGCAGAATATGCATTAGATTACAATAGTTCTTCTAAAATAGCTAAACTTTATTATTTACCATCTATTAATCAAAATTACTATGTTGATGCTATAACTGGAGAATTGATAAATAAAAGCAGTCTATATTCTGATGAACCTATTAATGAAAATGACACAGTCTTATTAACTGATGCACGAGGTAATTCTAAGAATCTTTTAAATGAGACAATTGAATTATCAGAGATGGAATTATCTAATATAGAAAAACTTCGTGATGTTTTAGATAAAGAAGAAATTGATTCAGTGATGAAGTCTAAACAAGAGTTAGGGCTTTTAAAATATTCTTTATCTAAAATAAGTTACTCTACCATAAAAGATTCTGATGATATTTATTGTAATTTGACTTATTGTTCATCTGATGATTTAGATTCATTAGGTCTTACAAATAAAGTTAAAGATAATTTAATAATCTACAAATACATAAAAGCAAACGCTAAAAATGGTGATATTATTTCTATTAGTACATCATATCCATATTACAATAAAGAGGATTCTAAGAAAAGCTTTTCTAAGAAAAAATATCATAATGATTTCTTAAAAAAATATGAAAAGAGTTGTTTTTCTAAATCTAAACTTTATCAAAAAAGTTCTCTTTCAATTAATACAAATAGAGAATCTTTTATTTATGCACAAAAACGAAATGGCTATTTTTTCCCAGCAAATAATTTGTCAATCACAATTAATAAATATACAGGTTTTGTTGATTCTTTTTACAAAACTTGGGATGATTCAATAAAATTTGAAGACAATAAATATATAATAACTTTAGAAGATGCTAAAGAGTTATTTTTTGATTCTTGTGATTTTGTATTGTCTTATATAAATATCCCTTCAAAAATAACAGAAAATGTAGATTTATACAAAAAAATAGGTTACAACTACTTAAATAAGTTAAACTTATCTTACACGCTAAAAAATCCTGATAATATATATAGAATCCACGCAAAAACAGGCGAATTAATAGGCAATAGTACTTATAACAAAAATCAATTTATATATAAGGACATTGCTAATTGTCCAGAAAAAGAGAAGATTTTAATTTTGGCTGAACATGGAATAGGTTTTGAGCACAATAGATTTAATGCTAACAAACAATTAACTCAGCTTGATGTTCTTGTATTTTTTGTAAATGCACTTGGATATTCTTTTGATGTATCATCTTTAAACTTAAATGAGTATAACAGTTTATATTCTATAGCTTACAATAACAATTTCATAAAACCTTCAGAAAAGAATCCTTCAAAGATTATATCTAGAGAAGAATTACTGAAAATTATGTTATCAGCATCAGAATACAGTTCAGTTGCTAATTTAAAAAATATCTTCAAGTGCGATTTTGCTGACTCTAACAATATAAACCCTGATTTATTAGGATTTGTTTGTGTAGCTAAGTCTTTGGGTATTATAACAGGTGACTCAAATAATAACTTTAGGCCAAATGATGTGGCAACAAGATTAGATGCTTGCCGTGTTTTATATAATTTTATGTTAGCAAACTCGAGACGCTAGGATTGACTTTATCCATTAAAAAATACCCCTTTATTTGGGGTATTTTTTTTACAGACCAAAGCCTCTATCATGTGTGTTTGTTATCATTTTATGTTTTTTATGAGATTGATACGATTTTTCAATAGTTTTACCTGAAATCTTATTGACAACAAATTCTTTTTCTATTTTATCTTCCATCTTATTAATATATGATTCTACTATTTCTATTAAGTTATTCAATTTACCCGTGCTATAACTGCTTAAACAAAAACTATAATAACTATCTTTTAAATCAGGTTTCTTTTTTAGGATTCTATTTATTTCCTCTATTTTTCTCCTACTATTAAAATTACTATGTTTTAATATACTTTCCACTTCGCTAAGTTTTCTCTCCTCATCTGGTGAAAGTTCACAACTTAATCTAAATGATTCATAATCCCTTGAATTTCTTAATGAATTCACCTCATACTCAATTTGCCACAATACTTTGTTACTTTTTTTATCCATGTAAATCCACCTTTCTTTTTGTCATCTTTTTTATTGCATACTAACTGGATTAATATCAACACTCAATTTTACATTTTTTGCTTTAGAGTTGTAAAATTTATCTACAACTCTTGTTAATGTCTTTAATATATAAATTTTATTGCTACCTTTTATTATCAATTTCCATCTATATTTATTTTTTATTTTAGAAATTGGCGCCCTATTCGGACCAAGAATATCTAAATTAAGCTTATATTTTGTGTTCAAATTAAAAATAAATTTTTTTACTGCTTTACTCCAATTAAAAGCCTCTTTATCATCTTCTCCGCTAAAAGTCAAAACCCCTATATAACTAAAAGGAGGATAATTTAACTCTTTTCGTAATTTTATCTCTTTATCAAAATAAAGCTTATAATCATGCGTCACAGCCGTTTGTATACTATAAGCATCAACATTATACGTCTGTATAACAACCTTTCCTTTTTTCTCTCCTCTTCCAGCTCTTCCTGATACTTGAGTTAACAACTGAAATGTTCGTTCTTCTGCTCTAAAATCAACCGAATTAAGCATAGCATCAGCAGCTAAAACACCTACTAAAGTTACATTTGGAAAATCATGTCCCTTAGCTATCATCTGTGTTCCTATTAAAATATTTATATTCTCATCTCTAAATTTTTTTAATATATCATTATGAGCATCTTTATAAGATGTAGTATCTAAATCCATCCTAATAACAGATGCCTCAGGAAATTCTTTCTTTATTTCTTCCTCAACTTTTTGAGTACCTAATCCAAAACCTTTTATATTATTGCTTTTACATTTTGGACACTCTGAAACTCTTTTAACTGTATAACCACAATAATGACAAATTAACCTATCCTCTATTCTATGATATGTCATTGTAACATTACACCGTATACATTTTATAACAAAACCACACGATCTACACAGCATAAAGTTTGAATGCCCTCTCCTATTCAAAAACAAAATAGTCTGTTGCCCATTTTTTATATTTTCTAAAATGTTCTCTCGAAGCGCATAACTAAATATACTTCTATTTCCGTCATCTAATTCTTGTCTCATATCTATAAGCTCTACACAAGGTAAATTTTGATTATTAACCCTATTCTTCATAGTACATAAATTAATTTCCCCTGTTAGTGCCTCATAATATGTCTCTATTGATGGAGTAGCTGAACCATAAACTAATACTGCATTTTCTTTGGCACATCTTAATTTTGCAATATCCTTTGCATTATATTTAGGTGTAGTCTCTGATTTATATGATACTTCATGTTCTTCATCAATTATTATTATTCCAATATTTTTTAAAGGAACAAAAATAGCTGAACGAACACCTACAACAATTTTTATTTTGCCACAATTTATTAGTTTCCACTGTTCATATCTCTCACCTTTTGATAATCTACTATGTATAACTGCTACATTATTACCAAATCTGGCTTTAAATCTGTCTACCATTTGTGGCGTTAACGCAATTTCAGGTACCAAAACTATAGCACTTTTCCCATTATTTATACAATATTCAACAAGTCTCATATAAACTTCTGTTTTTCCACTTCCCGTTACCCCATGAATTAAAACTTTGGTGTACTCATCCTTCTTTATATACCCTATAATTTTGTCTAAAACTATTTTTTGCTCTAAAGTCGGTTCCTTTGCATAATCCTTTTTTATGTCCTCTTTATTGACTATAAATTGTGATTCATTTTCTTCTCTATATTCAATCAAACCTTTCTTACGCAAAGTATTAATACTACTTTTTCCCCCACCTATAAACTTTATAATATCACTAACTCTATCACATCTATTTTTTAAAAGATATTGCAAAATTTTTATCTGCCATATATTCTTAACAGAATTACTCTCTATAAGGTCTAAAATATATTCATCTTCTCTATTTAAATACGCAACCTTAACCATTTTATTTTTACACAGGGTTGGAAGTATACAAGTTAGCGCCTCATAATATGTGCAAATATACTCCTCTTTCATTTTATAGGCGATATCTAACATATCTTCATCTATAACTGGTTCATCATCTATTATATCTTTTATTTTTTTTATTCTACTTATCTTTTCAGATTTTTTTATTCTATCAATATTATCTTTAATTATCTTAACAACTAATGCTTCTCTCTTTGCATTAGAAACTCCAAAAGGTACGTGTACTCTCATCCCAACTTTTAGTTTATCTACAAGCTCTTTAGGAATCACATAACTATAAAAAACATCAATACTCCTTATTACATTGTTTATTACCACAAAAGCTATATCATCCATAAATACTAAAATAACGCTCCTTTCAATCTAAAAGAACAAAAAGCACTTATACTTTATCTTGTGTCTTAATCCAAATCGCACATTCAACCCTTTTTCTCTCTAATTCGCAACCTATATCATAAACGCTATTTATTGTACCATTAAACTGATGAGCATTAGCTAGACATCCACCACTACAATAAAATTTAGCCCAACAATTTCTACACTCATTTTTTGTATACACATTACATTGACCAAATTCTTTTTGAATAGATGTGTCAAATGTTTTTTCTAAAACATTTCCCATGTTAAAATCCTTCATACCAACAAATTGATGGCACGGATATATATCTCCTTCTGGTGTTATCGCCAAATACTCACTTCCTGAACCACAACCACTAAGTCTTTTTACTATACAAGGCCCTTGTGTTAAATCTATCATAAAATGAAAAAAGTTAAACCATTTACCAGATTTATCTCTTTCTACATATTCTTTTGCTAACTTTTCATATTCCTCAAATAAATATGGTAAGTCCTCTTTTCTAATATCATAGCCTGTACCTTTTGCTGCAACAACAGGTTCTACCGATATTTGCTTAAATCCTTCATCAGCTAAGTGAATCACGTCTTCATAAAAATCTAAATTCTCTCTAGTAAATGTTCCTCTAACATAATATTTATCTTGATTTCTAGACTCTGCTACTTTCTTAAATTTAGGAAGTATTGTATCATAGCTTCCTGTTCCGTCTACTCTACATCTCATTCTATCATTAGTTTCTTTTCTTCCATCTATACTAAGAACTACATTGCCCATATTCTTATTAATATAATCCAGTATATCATCATTTAACAATAACCCATTTGTAGTTATAGTAAAATTAAAATGCTTATTATACTTTTCCTCTATGCTCTTTGCATATTCTACAACAGCTTTTACAGTATCAAAATTTATAAGTGGCTCTCCACCAAAAAAATCAATTTCAAGATTTTTTCTAGAACCAGAGTTTAACACTAAAAAATCTATTGCAGCTATTCCTACTTCTTTGGACATATTTACTCTTTCGCCACCAAAATTTCCAGTGCCAGCAAAACAATACTTACACCTTAAATTACAGTCATGACTAATATGTAAGCACAATGCCTTAACAACATGTTTTTTATTCCACGTAGGTACGTATTCTTGGTACAAATCCTCCGAAAAAAGTGTACCTTCTTTTTTTAATTGCTCTATTTCATAATGTGCTTCTTCTATTTCACTGCTCTTATATTTATCTTTCAATTTATCCTTTATATAATCTATATTATAATCTTCAAAATAATCCAAAATATCATAGGTAACATCATCAACTTCATGTATTGCACCACTGTTAACATCTACTAGTACATTAGTTCCAAACATTTTATACTTATGTATCATTCTATTACTCCTTATCTTTCTAACTAAAAATATAACTCAACCTGAGATGTCCCCTGCCTCTAAAATTTTTAAGATTAGGCAGTGAGTACATAATTTTAATTTAGGTGGAATTTTCCCTACCCAAATTATAACAACTCGGCGTATAAGGCTGATTTCGAAAATATCTTCATTAACTTTCAAAAATGAAAGCAGCAACCTACTTTCATTTTTTTATACAAAACCAAATTTATTTATTCTGACAAGTTTGGTTTGCAACTGTGCATGATGTCTTACACGCTGATTGACAAGATGTTTGACATTCTCCGCAACCACCTTTTTTTAAACTATCTTTTAATGTTGAACCATTCAACGTTTTTATATGTTTCATTCTTTATCCCTCCTAGTATATCTCATATCCAAAAATCATTTTAACATACTTTTATTATAATTACCACAATTATTTTCCATAGGTATATTTGTTTGTATGTGATTTTCAGCCATCTTCATTTTCCCTTGCAATAAATCCACTAATTCTATATCTCCCATTTTCATGGCATATTTCAATGTTTTTCTTGCTATGTTCTCTTGTTCAATTCCACATAAAACTGCTCCAGCACGTATTAACATTTTTATCATCTCTGATGTATAAACTATCCTTTTATTTAAACCTCTTATGTTTTTATCTTCATTAACCTTATTAATTATAATTCTTGATATACAAGTATTTTCATCAAGCAAGGCATTTGTTTTTTCATCTGTTTTAATCTCACTAATTAACATCTTTATTGCTGCTATATACATTTTGCATGCATTTTCTAAAGGCGTTGATTTTTTTTCATCTTTACTATTTAATATAAGTTTCCTACATTTCTCAGATTGTGTTATTTCTTGTTCTACTATTTTATCATTTTTTATTATATAATATTTATTTTCCAAAAATTCTTTCAAAATTTCTCCAACTATGTCAAGACGCATATATTTAATTGCCAAATGTAATAATGTAGAATCCCCTATATAAGTAATTTTCATATTTCTTACCCAATCTAAACTTCTTCCTATATTTTTTTGCAAAAGTAACTCTACTATATCTTTTCTCCCACAAAGTACCGCATATTGGATAGGTAATATTCCATAACTATCATAACAATTTATATCGACATTTAATTGTACCAATCTGTTCATCTGTTCAATATTTCCATTAATACAAACTAAATGTGCAATACTTTCTCCGTCTATAATTATATTTTTTATTCTAGCTACATCAGCACCCTTCCTAATAAAAAAATCAACAACTTTTCTATACCCTAATTTTGTTGCAATTCGTATTAATACAAAGTCATCTTTTCCTAATATTATCCTTCTCTTTCGAGCTAATCTACCTAATGTTTCATCCTCAAAATTTCTATTTAAATTGACTGGTATTTTTTCATATAAAAAGTTTATTAATTTTAAACAATCACTAAAAACAGCATAATAAATTAGTGATTGTTTTGTTTCTTGGTCAACCTTATCTATTAACTTTTGTACAATACTTATACTGCCATTTAAACACGCAATCTGTATTGGTAAAAGCCCATCATTATCTTTTTTATTTAAATCTATACCTTGCAAAATTAAATTATCTAAAATATCTAAACGATCAGTTTCACATACTAAGTATAGTAACTTTTGCTTATCTTTAAAATCTCTGTAGTCGATACTTGCACCTTTTTTAATTAAATTTTTTGCAACATCTTCTCTTTTATGATAAATTGCATAATTAAGAGGTGTTCTTCCATCTTCATCTATAGCATTTATATTAAAATTCCTATCCAATATTAAATCCACCATGCTATTAAATCCACCACTAGCTGCAAAGTGTAAAAATGTCCTATTATATTTATCTAATATGTTTACATCACCATTTGAAATAATTTGATTATCTAAGAACTCTCTTAACATTTGTATTTGATTCCCACAACAAGCATAATGTATACATGTTAACCCATCATTGTCCTTAATTTCATCATTGGCACCGTTTTGTTTTAAAAGTTCTATTATTGCTTTATTCCCTTTATAATATGCCCACTGTATAGCAGTCTCTCCGTGATCACCTCTATAATTCACATCAATTTTTTTGCTTTTTAGTATCCTCTCGACGGCTTCCTTATCATTATTATAACACGCTAAAATTAAATCTTTCATATCTTATCATTCCTCTTCTATAACTTACTAAATTAATCATAATATTTGTTACGTTATTTCCATTTCTTTCATATTGTTATAATATAATACATTAACGACATAAGTCAACATTTTTTTTACTAATTTAAGTTGACTTATGGATGATTTATATATATATTTGTATATAACGTAAGTACAGAGATGTCCCCCGCCTCTAAGCTTGAAAAAGCGTAGGCGGTGGGTACATATTTACAATTAAGTGGGAGTT
>JBGUYI010000069.1:0-3260 GCA_045118635.1 Acetivibrionales bacterium | reverse complement strand
TTAATTATGTGTCAAAATATAAAGGATAACATAATTGACATTTCCCTATAATCAAAATCAGGGAATTTTCACTAGCTTATCGCTATAACGATTGGACAGTCCATTTTGAGTAGTCCGTGCTGTGTGGGTGTGCCATCACCCGACCTACGAAATGACATATAATCTCGTAGGCAACATTTTATTAATTATTTATAGTGTAGATAACTACTACACTATGACGTTTTAAGGACTTGTCTTTGTCCGTACACGTATTGTATCATGTATTTACAGAATATGCAAGAATCAATTTGTTTCTTTTAAATAGGGGCATTGTATTAGATTTTGAAAAAATATTAAGGGAAAATATATTAAATGAGGATAAAAAAATCCCCCAATTTACTTGACACATACGAAAAATATTGACACTATCCATAGCTGTTGACAATTTGTTTCTGTTAAGAGTATAATGAATCTATGTATTTTTAGTAGAAAGTAGGTTGATTTTATGAAAAAAGGATTTTTGAAAGCTTTATGTTTAGCAGGGATATTTGCTTTTACAATATCGGTAGTAGGTTATTGCGACAATGTAGGTTATAAGAAAGCAAGCATAGTTTTAGAGAATGAAACAAAAAATGATGAGCTTTATTCTGCCGTAATAGAAGGGAATTTGGAAAAAGCAAAAGAACTAATAGAAAGTGGAGCTAATGTTAATTTTATTAAGAAGTATGCTTCTTATTTAGGCCAAGATGAGAGTATATTAGTTTGTGCTATTAATCGAAACGATTTAGAAATGATAAAATTACTAATAGAAAATGGAGTAGATATTAACCTTGAAACTGAATTAATTCCTAATGAAGATGATAGTATGTGTTTCATAAAACCTATTAATGCAGCTTGTTATTGTGGAAGGAATGAAGTGATTAAAATATTGTTAGAAAACAATATTGATATTAATGATTGTGATAGCTATGGGGTTAGTCCTTTATATTATGCTTGTTATGGAATAGGAGGAGAAGGTAGCTTTCATAAATGTGGAAATATTGAAACTGTAAAATTACTAATAGAAAACGGAGCACATATTAATGGTAATAATAGAAGTATATTACTTGAAGCTTGTATAGTTAATGATTTAGAACTTGCAAAATTACTAATAGAGAATGGGGCAGATGTAAATAGCAAAGATATGTATGGGGATACGCCATTACATGGTGCTACCGAGTATGGAAATTATGAAATAGTAAAATTATTGATAGAAAACGGAGCTAATGTTAATGCTAGTGATAATTTGGGTAGAAGCCCATTAGATAATGCTATAGTAGGTTTTCATATAAGAGAATATCTACAAAATTCAGACAATATAGGAGATTTTATATTTAGCCCAGACTACAACGATGGTCATGCAAAAATTATTAAGTTATTAAAACATAATGGTGCAAAAGCTAATAAAGATAAAGTAATAGAACGTTGCGAGTTGGCGTTTGATACTTTTATTGTAGAATCTTATGAAGAACAAATAGGTTTAAGAGAAAAGATTGATATATGGACATGACAATTTAATTTAGCGTGTATATGTGTTTTAATGTAAAAGTGCTTTTTATGTAAAGTATTTCTAAAGAACTAAGTTGTTTAATATTTAAAGGATATGGAGGAATTCGAAATGAAAGAATATAATGGAAGAATAAACTTATTAAAAGACGAAATGCTATTTATTACAAATGATGTATTTGATGAGAATATAAAAAGTAGTGAGACAAAAGAAAATATATTAAAGAAAATTTCGAAAATGTATGAAGATGCGGATGAGAAAGATATAATAAAATTATTGCCATATGATAGTTATAAGGTATTAGATGAATTGAGAGAGTACGTAAAAAATTCTAGTGATATAGAAAAATTTACTAAAAGAAAAGAATATATAGAAATAAGATATTTAGAAAGAGCAATGATATTAGTATTGCGAGTAAAAGGAAACAAATATACATATTCTTTAAATGAAGGAGTATTGGAAAAATTAGATAATATATTTTCCAGAGATAACAGAGTATTAGCTCAAAGATATGGGAAAATGGAGAAATTAATTATAGGAATGCTGTATTCATATGGTGTAATCGAGTTTAAAGAATTTAGAAAGAAACTTTGTAAATATATGAATGAGTATATAGACAACAATGAAATAGATGACTTATGTTTCAAAAGGCTGACATTAAATCCTTTTGTAAATTATGAAAATATTTTGTGGAAAAATACAGGAGTAAGACAAGAATTTTTAACATATTTATATAGCGAATATTTTGATGATATTATAGAAAATATTATAAAAGAACAAGATAGTAGGGGGCTAAAATATAAAGAATTTACTATTGATGAAATACTGAAAAGAGAAGAATATATCTGGGATAAACAAACGCAAGAAATATATGATATTATATACTTAAAAAACAAAAGATTTTATCCTATGTCGTTAAAAAAGATGGCAAAGAGTATAGAATTAGGATTAAATATAGGGAATAATATATTTGGTTGTTGCAGCTTTGAATCATTGGATGAGGCAAATGATTTTTTGCAAATATATATGAATTGGCGTAACAGTAGATCCCAATATATATTGGGAGGATATTCTCCAATTGAGTTTAAGGAAAAATTCTATAAAAGATAATAAAAAAATTAAACAAATGATGGGTGAAGGTTTCCCTGGTAGTGACATCAATATAAGCAAAAAACACCTTATAATCCTTGAAAATAGGCTATTATTTTTGGCTAATTGTCAAAGTACATATTCAAAGTAAGTTACTTAAACGCAAATACAATATGATATTTACATTCCCACTTTGTATGTGCTAAACTATTCATGTCCACTTACTCTTTTCCTCCTTATTTTTACTATAATTTTAGTACGGTCGGCAAACCTGTACCAAATTATGTTACAAGAGGTTGCTTTCTTAAAGCTAAAACGTCTGGGGACCCACCTGCATAGCAGGTGGGTTATTTTTTGCCCATACAATTAAATAGACGAGATTTTATATATGATCTCGCCTATTTTTTTATTCACTTATTATAAACTTTATTAATTTTCTGTTTCGTACTTTACTGCATCTCCTTCTGTTTTGCATTCAATGTCTTCAATATTAAGATTTTTCCCATCATAATCAAAGTCAAATATACTTTTTACAATACCATATGTTTTTTCCCTTGAATGTGACATCCTCCCCCACCTACACCTCAAATTTTTGTCATAAAATTCTCGGTGTGGAGGTGGGGGCTTCCTTTTGCACTTACTCATG
>JBGUYI010000068.1:0-2148 GCA_045118635.1 Acetivibrionales bacterium | reverse complement strand
TATTTTTCCATTTTCATCCTTATAGTCTAAATGCAATTGTTCAAACTTCATAATTTACCTCCATTGAATGTGTTTATAATAAAATCGCACTGATAAGATATAAAGCTTTCGAAAAATTATCATGTAAAAAGAGTCAAGCTTCCAATCTTTCTATAAGACCTTCATCTGCTAGAAGAGATATTGTTGCAAGTGACATATTATGATAATTACATCTTTCTATCCATTTCATTAGAAGTCTGTAAAGGTTTGTATAAGTAATTAAAATCTGTTTTAAAAAAATAGATTAATGAACTCTTAAAAAAAAAACTAAAATCTGCTTTTAAAAAAAATAAAAGAATAATAAAAAAATAAAAAAGTAAAATTAACTGACAGGGAATTTAAATTTAACCTTGCCTATTTTTACGCCAAGGTCAATGCCTGCAGTTTTTTGATAGTAAGCTTCACCATGACCAGTTCTCCATTTAGTCCAATACCATTTACCTCGGTATTTATACTTAATTTTAGTTAAATAATGCTTACCTTCAATCATTTTACCATTTTTATAGAGGAACATACATAAAGTAGACATGCTAGGAGTTCTGAATTTATAAGTCTCTACTTTATATTTGCGCCATTTTTTAGAAACATATTTATCCCATCTGGTTTTAACAGTCAAAACTTTGTATTTTTTTCCTTTTTTAACTTTCATTTTAAATTTAGTAGAAGATTTTTTGACATTTTTTCCACCAAGATAATATGCTTTACAGGTATATTTTTTGACCTTTTTAGGTACTTTAAAGTAAAAACTTGCAACACCATTTTTCAATTTGGCTTTATATGTTTTTCCTGCAATTTTAAATTTGACATATCCTCCATTAATATTTGCTCCATCATTTTTATCTTTTACATAAGCATAGCAATGGAATCTGACTCCTGCACGAGTAGTGAATGATTTAACATATATTTTAGAGGTGGCCTTTTTAATTACAACTTTGGAATAATCCAAAAGACCATAATCCGTATCAACAAGCCCTGCATAGTAAGTGCCAGCATTTAAACTATCAATACAGTATTGACGGTCATCATCATATCCTGATAGATATTCGTTGAAAACAACTGAACCCTTACTATTTACTATTCTAAACCATCCATCAAAGTATCCTTGCCAACCAAAATAAATATATCTTCCTGAAACGTAATATGTAGTAAGTGGGTCAACATAAGCATTATATGGAGAATCAGAAGAACTAGATTTAAGAATGTTTTTAGGTCCTTTATCACTTATAACTTCATCTGCAACATCCTTTGAATCGGCATCAACAGATTCTGAAATTTCGATTTCCTTAGAATCCAAATCCAACTTTTCAGTATCTGCAAAAGTTACTGAATCTGAATTTTCATCACTTGTTTCAATATTTTCTAAGCTTTCATCTAAAACAGTTGCATCTTCAACATTTTCCTCTAGAACAACTGAATCATCTACAACAAGAACTGAATCAGCTGAATCTTCAGCACTAACAACTGAAATAGAAAGTAAAGCTATCAGAAATATTGTTAAAATAAAAAACTTTTTATTAAACATAAATTTCCCCCAAAGATAAAATAAGTAGTAAAAAAAGAGTTTAGTGAAAACTAAAATTTTATTTTACTCAAGTACATATTTTATAATTTAACTATGTTAAACATTATATAAAAAAGTTATTATTATGAATAATTTAGAAAAAAAATAATAGTTATTTAAAAAAATATGAGAAAAATAAACACCATATTTTTCTCAAAATAAAATAAAGAAAAAAGCAAATACTAACCCATATAATTACTTTCTACATATCCATGCCCATTATCAAAAGTTTCAATTCCGGTACTTGGATCATAACTTACACTCATACCATTTGCACCATCTATATGTTGAACCCCATTTGAGTCAGTATATTCATTGACATATGTTCCGTATTGAGGGGAATACTTTTGGTAGGTAACTGCAGGTGTTGCACTTTTTGTTGATTTTTTTAAATTTTCTTTTTAATAGGTTTCATTATGGATCCTATCTTCATCAAAACGGTCTGTTCCTGCGTAATCCTCTGTAGGATATCCTAAAACAATTACAGAATAAGGATAAACATTATCCGGAATATTGAAATGCTCTTTCAAGTAGCTTACTCTTTCTTC
>JBGUYI010000067.1:0-3641 GCA_045118635.1 Acetivibrionales bacterium | reverse complement strand
GGATGCACACGGATTTGAATGGTAAGTTGTACCCTGCCGGGTACACAAATCCGGCGCAGCAATACTCGCAAGCTCGTATTGACTCTTGCAACTTCTAAATTACTTGCACAAGTTAATTGCAATATTTTTTTCGTCAGACTAAATGCAATATTTTTTAGTTTGGGGGCTGCATTTACTTTGAATATTATCCGGCTAAATTTTTTTGTCAAAAAATATAAATTTTGTATTGACAACTAATAAATATGTGTGTATAATCGTACTTGTTTGATTGGTTTGTTACGCACCATTAGCTCAGATGGTAGAGCAACTGACTCTTAATCAGTGGGCCCAGGGTTCGAGTCCCTGATGGTGCACCACTAGCTCCTTTCGGTGTAAAGGAGCTTTTTTAGTATCTATAACAAAATATTAGAATAGTTATAAATTAGCTAATAAATTGTATTTTAAGGAGAGTAATATGAGAGTGAAAAATTTTTATGAAGTTCGAGTAATTAAAAATTTTAGAGATATGTTAAAACAAAGTTCTGAGCTTTTCTCAGATAAAGTAGCTTTTGTTAAAAGAGTTACGGATGAGGTTTATAAAAAAATAACATATAAAGAATTTTATAAATCCGTAGCAAGCTTAGGTACATCTCTTTTGAGTTTAATACCTGAAAAACTAACTGTGTGTATAGTTGGAGAAAATAGGTATGAATGGTGTTTGGGTTATCTTGCGGCAACTAACTCTGGAGGTACTGTTGTCCCAATGGATAAAGAATTACCAATAGCCGAAAAAATAAATCTTATAAAACAGAGTAATTCAAATGTTATAATTTTTTCAAACAAATATTTAAAAGAAATGTCACAAATAGCTGAAGAAATTCCGTCTTTGAAGTGTTTTATTAACATGGATACAACAGAAAATGAAGGCTCAATTTATTCTTTGCAAAAATTATTAGATCAGGGCACTAGTCTTATAGAAAATGGCAATACATTATTTGAAAATGCTACGGTATCAAGTGACGATATGAGTATATTATTATTTACATCTGGTACCATGGATAACGCAAAAGGTGTTATGTTATCTCAAAAAAATATATGTGAAGACATAATGTCAGTTTGTAAAACAGTAGATGTTAAACCTACTGATTCTAGTATATGTATATTGCCATTACATCATACTTATCAATGTTCTTTAGGTTTTATATTGCTTTTATACAGAGGTTGCACTATATATTTTAATGATGGTTTAAGATATATCCAAAAAAATTTAAAGGAGTATTCTCCATCAATACTAATAACAGTACCTCTTCTTCTAGAAAATATGTATAAAAAAATATGGGAACAAGCTGCTAAGAAAAGAGGTATGACAACATTTTTGAAAGTGTTAATATCTACTACAAACTTTTTGAGAGATGTTTTTCATATAAACATAAAGAGAAAAGTGTTCAAAAAAATATATTCAACACTAGGCGGAAATTTAAGATTAATCATAACTGGTGCAGCTGCGATTTCTCCTGAAGTTTCTAAAGGATTTTGGGATTTTGGAATAAAAACATTACAAGGATATGGATTAACTGAATGTTCTCCACTCCTTATCGGTAATAGTGACAGTGCGTGCAAACACGGCTCAGTAGGTTTACCAATACCAGGGGTTGAAATTACTATAAACAATCCTGATGAAAATGGTATAGGTGAAATTTTAGCAAAAGGTAAAAATATAATGCTTGGTTATTTGATAAATGGTAAAATTGATAAATCGTGTTTTAAAGATGGTTGGTTTTACACTGGAGATTTAGGATACAAAGATAATGATGGATTTTATTACATAACAGGAAGAAATAAAAATGTTATTGTTACTAAAAATGGTAAAAATATTTTCCCTGAAGAATTAGAAGCACAGATAAATAAAAGCCCTTTTGTTATCGAATCTTTAGTTTTTGGTAAATATGATAAAGAAACTGGTGAAGTTCAAGTTAATGCTCAAATTTTCCCTAATATAGACGCAATTAAAGAAAATTTGAAGTCATTAGTTGTGTCCACTGATGATATAAAGAAATTTTTAGGTAACATAATAAAAAATGTAAATAAGAATGTTCCTTTATATAAACACATTAAAGAATTTTCTATAAGAGATACTGAATTTATAAAAACTACTACCCAGAAAATAAAAAGATATAAAGAAATACATCAAAATAAACAAAGTTAGTTTATTATAGCTTGCTCTTTTTCTTAGAGCAAGCTAATTTTAGCAATATATTATGTTAAATGGTTGTATTTTACAAGAACTTATAAAAATTAAGGAGGTTTTTAACATTGGCTAGTGATAAGAATGAACCAAAAAAATCAGCAGGTATATTTAAGAAATTAAGTTGTTTTATTAATCGAACCTTTTTGAGTAAAACTAAGGTTGGTGATATGTTAATGTTTTTCCCTTATAACAAATTAACTAAGAAAATTAAGGAAGGAGATTTTGATGCTGTAAGAAATTTAATTCATAAAGGTATCAATCTTAATAAGGTAGATAGTTTTGGTAATCTTCCATTAGTTACAGCAGTAGATAATGAAAATTTAGGTATAGTAAAATATTTGGTGGAAAACGGAGCAGATGTTAATGCTAAGGCAGTAACAAAATTGGGCTATTTTGAAACTCCTCTACTAGTTTCTCTCTACAAAGGTAATGTAGAAATCACCAAATACTTACTTGAAAATGGAGCAGATATGCATAAAAATGATTTATATGATACACCATTAATTATCGCTATAGAAACAAATAATTTTAATGAAGTAAAATGTTTAGTAGATCATGGCGCAGATGTTAATAAAAAAACAGATACAGGATCTTTTATTAGGATACCATTACTTTTTGCAATAGAAAGATATCATGTAATAAAAAATAATATAGAAATTTATAGTGACTTTAGTTCTAGTGATGCTAATATGGATATAATAGATTATTTATTAGAACATAATGCGGATGTTAATGGAAAAAATTATAGATATACACCACTAAATACGGCTATAAACTATGGAGAATTAGATGTTGTAAAATGTTTATTAAAGCATGGAGCAGATGTTAATAATGCCGATGAAAATGGAAATATTCCATTAATGGTTGCTATCAGTAACAATGATATGGATATATTTAAAGAATTATTACAATATGATGTACATTTTGAAAAATTACCAATAGATGAAGTTGTTAGAAACAAGGATGTTATTGATGCTTTGTTTTGTACAAATAATTTAAGTAAATATTTTAAAACTGTTTTGTCAAGAGATTACAAAGAGTGTCTTAAATCTGATAAAATTTCTCAATTTTTTTACAAACTAGATTATTATAAAACAATAGTAAAAGAAAATGTAGATAAAGAATTTGAAAAAAAAGAGATTTGCAGTATATTAAATGAGTGTAGAAATATGTACATAATAGACAGATTAGTTGAAAGAAAAAATCTAAACAAAAAAGAAAAAGTACTAGAAACTGAGAAATTTAGCGTTGGAGAAACTATAAGATTATAACTCAGTCGGAGATGTCCCCCGCCTCTAAGCTTGAAAAAGTGTAGGCGGTGGGTACATATTTACAATTCAGTGGGAGTTCAAGCTCCGACTGAATTATAACGCTCCGCGTGGATGCACACGGATTTGAATGGTAAGTTGTACCC
>JBGUYI010000066.1:0-7929 GCA_045118635.1 Acetivibrionales bacterium | reverse complement strand
GTGGATGCACACGGATTTGAATGGTAAGTTGTACCCTGCCGGGTACACAAATCCGGCGCAGCAATACTCGCAAGCTCGTATTGACTCATTTTTAACAAATACATTTTTTGGTATTAATTTTATTTTTCAATATTCCGATAAACTTGTTATAGTTTGTATAATATATTTATATGGTTGGTGATATTTATGGAAAAAAGATTAGAAGAAGCTATAAAAGATAAAGACTTTGATACCATTTATGATTTGTTACAACAAGGACTTTCTATAAATGATACTACTAAAAATGATATTTTATTACTCGCAGTCCAAAATAATAAGTATCCTCTAACAAAAATACTCATTGAAAATTATAAGGCAGATATCAACATGGATAATAATCGGCTATTATCTACAGCAATAAAACATAACTATGAAGAGATCACAAATTATATATTAGCAAATGAATCATTTAACATAATTAATGATGAACATTATTTTTTGTCACTAGCTGTAGAATATAATGATCTCAATTCGGCAAAAAGGCTTTTTTACTGTATCGAGCAAAAAAATACTAAACAAAAAGAAAATAGACTAAATGATATTTATGAAACTTTGTTACGATTAATTATAAAAAATAAAAATATTAAAATATTTGACTATTTAATGGAAAGGAAAAAGTGTACAGATACACTAAATAACGAAATCATTTCTTCTTTAATACTAAAATCTATACAAAGTAATGATTTCACCTTTTCAAAAAAAGTTATAACATCTTTTAAAAATTATTTCAAACAAAAAAATATACCTTTTACTATTAACTCAGTTGTTCACGAAACCACACCTCTAATAGAAGCAATAAAATTAGAAAACCTAGACATGGTTAATTATTTAGTAAAAGAACTAAATGCTGATGTAAATCTTACTTCCAGTAAAGGTTCACCAATAGCTTTCTCTAGAAAAAATAAATCTAGCAATATAAAATATTATCTTATAAAAAATGGTGCTAGGTGCTCAAAATATGAAAAATTATTTGGTAAAATTTTAGAACTAAATACTAATTTAAAAAATAAAATATTCAAGCTTATGCCATCTTCTTTGAAAAAAATTATAAAAAAATATACTTTCACTGACTCTGATAGAGAATACTTTACTGATAAAAAATCGCTCTCCCAAAATATACAAAAGGACTTCAATAAAAAGTAAAATTAGTATTATTTAGTCGCTTCACAAGAAAACGTTAATTGGGGCTAATCTTTTTCTTTGTCTCCCCAATTAACGTTTATCTTTGTTAAGCTTAAAAGTGACTCCTTTATTTTAAGTTAAACCAAGCATCTTTTCCTAAGTATATAGCTACGTCACCTAATTCTTCTTCAATTCTCAATAATTGATTGTATTTTGCAACTCTATCTGATCTAGATGGTGCACCTGTTTTTATTTGTCCAGCATTTAATGCAACTGCCAAATCCGCAATTGTTGAATCTTCTGTTTCTCCTGATCTATGTGACACAACTGCTGTAAATCCTGCTCTGTTCGCCATTTGAATGGCATCTAAAGTTTCTGTCAATGTTCCTATTTGATTAACTTTTATCAAAATGGAATTAGCTGATTTTTCTTTAATTCCTCTTGATAATCTTTCTGTATTTGTAACAAATAGGTCATCTCCTACTAACTGAACTTTGTCCCCTATTCTTTCATTTAATACTTTCCAAGTTTCCCAATCTTCTTCCGCTAAACCATCTTCCAATGAAATGATTGGATATTTTTTTGTCCATTCTTCCCAGAAATCTACCATTTCTGCTTTTGTCTTTCTTATACCTGATTTCCAGAACAAATATGTTCCATCTTCTTGATACATTTCTGTAGCTGCAGCGTCTATAGCAATTTTAAATTCTTCTCCTGGTTTATATCCTGCTTTTTCTATAGCTTCAACTATTACCTGCAATGCTTCTTCATCAGTTTTTAAATCTGGCGCAAATCCGCCTTCATCTCCTACTGCAGTACTATATCCTTTGTCTTTCAACACTTTCTTTAAATTATGGAATACTTCTGCACACATTCTTAAAGCTTGTTTAAAACTTTTTGCTCCAATTGGCATTATCATAAACTCTTGAATGTTTACACTGTTATCTGCATGTTTTCCACCATTTAATATATTCATCATTGGAACTGGCAATGTTTTTGCATTCACTCCACCTATATAATGATATAAGCTTAATCCAGTAGCGTATGCAGCTGCTCTTGCTACTGCTAATGATACACCTAATATCGCATTCGCTCCAAGCTTTCCTTTATTTGGTGTCCCATCTAATTCAATCATTTTTTTATCAATCGCAACTTGGTCTAATGCATTCATACCAACAACGGCTGGAGCTATTATTTCATTAACATTCTTTACTGCTTTTGTAACTCCTTTTCCTAAATATCTTGTTTTGTCTCCATCTCTTAATTCAACTGCTTCAAATGCTCCTGTTGATGCTCCTGATGGAATTCCTGCTCTTCCACAAAATCCTCCTTCTATAGAAACTTCTACTTCTACTGTTGGATTTCCTCTTGAATCTAATATCTCTCTTGCGTATACTTTCTCAATTCCATAAAAATATTGTTTCATCTTAAAATTTCTCCCTTTCTATTTTTAATTTTCTAATAAGCTACTTCCTGTCATTTCAGCAGGCTTTTCTATTCCCATTATATCAAGCATTGTTGGGGCTAAATCACTTAATCTTCCTGCCTTAAGTTTTTTATCACCTAACCCTACTATAGCTAATGGCACCTCATATGTTGTATGTGATGTAAATGGTTTGCCTGTTTCATAATCTATCATTTGTTCTGCATTTCCATGGTCTGCTGTTATTAGTGCTACTCCACCTTGTTCTAAAATGGCGTCCACTACCTTTTTTACACATACATCTACTGCTTCTATAGCTGCTACTGCAGCATCAAATACACCTGTATGCCCTACCATATCAGGATTTGCAAAATTTAATATCATCACATCATATCTTTTCGATTCTATTCTCTTAACTGCCTCTTCTGCCACCTCATATGCACTCATTTCTGGTTTTAAATCATATGTTGCAACCTTTGGAGATGGAATTAATGCCCTGTCCTCTCCTTCATATTCCTTTTCTACTCCACCATTAAAGAAAAATGTAACATGTGCATATTTTTCTGTCTCCGCAATTCTTAACTGTTTATAAGAAAGCTTACTTATATATTCACCAAATGTATTTACTAGTTGTTGAGGTTTAAATGCTACGTTAACATTCGGCATTTCTTTATCATACTGAGTCATACAAACATAATACAATTCAAAATATCCATTTTTTCTCTCAAACCCAGTAAAATTCTCATCCACTAAAGCACGAGTTATCTCTCTTGCTCTATCTGGTCTATAATTATAAAATATTATTGAATCACCTTTTTCAATTTTTGCTATAGGCTTTCCATTTTCTTTTATCACAGTAGGTTTCACAAATTCATCAAATTCTTGTCTACTGTACGAATCTTCCACAGCTTGCACCGCACTTGTAGCCTCTTGACCTTCTCCTAATACCATAGCATTATATGCCAAAACAACTCTTTCCCATCTATTATCTCTGTCCATCGCATAAAATCTTCCAGAAACAGTGGCTATTTTTCCAACTCCAATTTCTTTCATCTTATTTTGAAGTTTTTCTACAAAACCTTTTCCGCTAGATGGTGCAGTATCTCTTCCATCTAAAAAGCAATGAACATATACTTCACTTAATCCCTGTTTTTTTGCTAATTCCAAAAGTCCATACAAATGTGTTATATGACTATGTACTCCTCCATCTGACAATAATCCATATATATGAAGTTTTGAATTATTCTTTTTACAATTTTCTACCGCTCCCAAAAATTCCTTGTTTTCAAAAAAATCTCCATCTTGTATAGACTTAGTTATTCTTGTAAGCTCCTGATATACAATCCTTCCTGCTCCTATATTAGTATGCCCTACTTCAGAATTTCCCATTTGTCCATCAGGTAATCCAACATCTAATCCACTAGTTTTTATCTTAGTTGTTGGATATTTTGAAAAAATTTCATCCAAGTTAGGCTTTTTTGCACTTAATATCGCATTGCCTTCTTTTTTAGGATTAATCCCATAACCATCTAATATAATTAGTGAAACTAATTTATCTTTCAAGCTTATTCACCTTCCCCTTCTTTCACTACAACAAAACTATCTATCATATTTTGCTATTTTTTCAAAATCATCAAGTTTTAAACTTGCTCCACCTATTAATCCACCATCTATATCAGACATTTCAAATAATTCCTTAGCTGTCTTTGTATTCACACTTCCACCATATTGTATATGAATATTTTGAGCTGTCTCATTATCATATAATTCACTAACTGTGTTTCTTATTATCGCACATACTTCATTTGCTTGCTCTTTTGTGGCAGTTTTTCCTGTACCAATTGCCCAAATTGGTTCATATGCTATAATAACATTCTTAGCTTGTTCTTTTGTTAAACCAAGCAATGCTATTTTTACTTGATATCTTACTAAATCTTTAGTAACTCCTTGTTCTCTTTGATTTAATGATTCACCAACGCATATTATTGGAGTAAGACCCACTTCAACAGCTTTTAAAACTTTTTTATTAACCGTTTCATCTGTTTCGTTAAAATACTGTCTTCTCTCAGAATGCCCTATTATAACATATTCTACTCCTATATCTTTCAACATTTTAGCAGAAACTTCTCCTGTAAATGCACCATTATCTTCCCAATGCATATTTTGTGCTGCTACTTTTATATTAGTTCCCCTCGCTTCTTTTACAACACCATCTAATGCCACAAATGGTACTCCTATTATAACCTTTGTGTTCGCATCTTTTACTCTATCTTTTAATTCTCTAACAAACTCATATGCCTCACTTGGAAGCTTGTTCATTTTCCAGTTCCCTGCTGCTATTATATTTCTACTCATTTTTAAATCCTCCGTTGCTTTTTATTTATCCATTAATACATCTATTCCTGGTAACACTTTTCCTTCTAAAAACTCTAATGATGCTCCTCCGCCAGTTGAAATATGAGTAATTTTATCCGCATAACCTAATTGTTCTACTGCAGCCGCTGAATCTCCTCCACCAACTATTGATATGGCTTTTGATTCGGCTACCGCTTTTGCTATTTCTTTTGTTCCTGTTGCAAAATTAGGGAACTCAAATACTCCCATTGGACCATTCCAAACAATTGTTTTAGCTTTCTTAATTTCTTCAGCGAATAGTTCAATAGTTTTAGCACCAATATCCATACCGCTCCATTCTTTCTCAATTGCATTTGATGCTACTGTCTTATATTCTGTATCATTTTTAAATTCTTTTGCTACAACTGTTTCAACTGGAAGTAATAACTTGACATTTTCTTTTTTTGCTCTTTCCATAAGTTCTTTGGCTAAATCTATTTTGTCATCTTCGCAAATAGACCCACCTATTTCATATCCTTTAGCTTTCAAAAATGTATAAGCCATTCCTCCGCCTATGATTAGCGAATCTACTTTATTTAAAAGATTTTCTATAACACCTATTTTATCTGATACTTTAGAACCACCTAATATCGCTACAAATGGTCTTTCTGGATTTTCTAGCGCTTTTCCCATAAATGTAATTTCTTTTTCTATTAAAAAACCGCAAACCGCTGGCAAATAATCTGCTAGTCCTGCTGTTGATGCATGTGCCCTGTGTGCTGTTCCAAACGCATCATTTACATATATTTCTGCTAATTTAGAAAGACTCTTTGCAAATTCTGGATCATTTTTTGTCTCTTCTTTGTGGAATCTAACATTTTCTAACATCAAAACTTCGCCGTCTTTTAAACTTGCCGCTTTATTTACTGCATCTTCTCCTATAACATCTTTTGCCAATTTTACTTCTATACCCAATAACTTAGACAATCTATCTACTGTTGGTCTCATACTAAACTTATCTTCAAAACCATTTTTTGGTCTTCCTAAATGTGATACTAATATTGTTTTTGCATTATTATCAACAAGATACTTTATTGTCGGCAATGCTCCAACAATTCTTTTGTCATCTGTTATATTGCCGTTCTCATCTAATGGAACATTAAAATCTACCCTTACAATAACTTTCTTACCTTTTACATCAATATCTCTTACCGTTTTTTTATTAAACACTTCTATCACACTCCCAAAAATATTATACTAGCTTTTAAAACATCGCTCTTTCCTTTTCCTATGTTATTCTATATTTTTTAGTAAATAATTGCAATACATTTTTTGAAACTTTACCAATATTTTTTATTTTTGCATCATTTTGCAACTTTATTTGTAAAAAATTTTTATTAAAAAAAGGATTTTTCTATACAAATGTCGAATTTACACATTAGTAGATTATATTTAAAGGGAGTGATTATATGAGTGAAAATAAAAAGACACCACCACCTATACCACCAAAACCTAAAAAAGCGGTACCAGCACCACCTCCAATGCCAACTAAGGAACAATTGCATTTACATGATACTGCTACTGAAATTCAAAAAAATATTACTGCAGCTAGAGCCAAAAATAATAACACTAGCAAAAAAATAGGAGCCTCAAAAAGCAATGTTGGTGGTTCTTATATGGATGAATTGTCTAAAAGATTGGCTAAACGCGGAAGAGTTGAAGAAGGTCCAGCTGCTACAAGTGGAGCAAAAGCAGAGCCGCAAAAAGAAGCCCCAAAAGCAAATATACCTAAAAAAACTGTTGCTCCAATTGCTAGAGGGAAAAATGGCATACCCGTACCTCCGCCACCTCCTCCTATGGGAAAAGATGGCAAACCTGTACCTCCACCACCTCCTCCTATGATAAAACCTTCTACACCTACAAAAATTTCTATTTCTCCAAAGCCTATGAAGAAATCTAAATCTGATAGTGAGTTAAGAAAAGAGCAATCTGCATCAATGATGAATGAACTTAAAAAAAGACTTTCTAATCCTACACTAAGAAATAATAAAAGTATAGAAGAATCTATAAATAAAAACAAAGAATTAACTAATAGCTTTAATTTTAAAGGACAGCTAAAACGTACTTCTAATAGTAAAGACTCTTTAAACAAAAATTCTGAAAAAAATATGAGCGAATTAGATAAGGCTTTTTCTAAAATGAAAAATAAACGTCGTGATTCTGGTATAGACCTTACTAAATAATGCTCCATCACGAATCACAACTATTTTTGGTTGTGATTCTTTTTTTGCTTTTTTTTACTTTTTTTTGCATCTTATAATTTTTTATTTAATTTAACACTAAAAAACGACATTTTTTCCGGTAAAATATGTTTATAATGGTATTAACAACTTTAGGAGAGATTTTTATGCATAATTTTTTAAAAAAAGCTCACTATAATATTATTGAATATTATAGAAAAAAAATAAATTTACTACTAGATCATAAATACAAATTGACGTGTAATAGTGTAATTCGTATTTCAACTAAGATGGATACTCATATTTTAAAGCATATACATCTTAGTGAAAACACTATTTTGCGACCAAAAAAAATGTTAAATAGTAAAATATTTAACATAAAAAAATAGCAGTCATTAATGAGCTTTTGACTGCTATTTTTTAATATATTGTCAATCAAGATTTTTGAAAAAATCTTGTTCACAAGATGTGTGTGCATCCACTCGGAGTGTTAAATTTACGTCGGAGCTTGAACTTCCGTCTTCATTGAAATTATGTGCCCACTGCTGACAGCGAAAAAGCTTAGAGGCAGGGGACATCTCTGTACTTACAGTCAATACGAGCTTGCGAGTATTGCTGCGCCGGATTTGTGTACCCGGCGGGGTACAACTTACCATTCAAATCCGTGTGCATCCACGCGGAGCGTTAAATTTACGTCGGAGCTTGAACTCTCGTCTTCATTGTAAATATGTACCCACCGCCTACGCTTTTTCAAGCTTAGAGGCGGGGGAC
>JBGUYI010000065.1:0-12652 GCA_045118635.1 Acetivibrionales bacterium | reverse complement strand
GCGTGGATGCACACGGATTTGAATGGTAAGTTGTACCCGTAGGGTACACAAATCCGGCGCAGCAATACTCGCAAGCTCGTATTGACTCTATAAACGCAGAAAGTGCTAATTTTTTTGGTACTAAGGTTAAGTCAACAAAAAAATATTATATATTGTCAATAAATAAAAATAGTAGTACAATAAAAAATGTAAATTTTTATTGTGATATAAAGATGATTTGGTTAATAATATTATAATATGCAGAAAATGAAAGGACGGATTGTTTTGACTAAACCTAATAAAAAGGTGAAAAAAAGAATGATATTTTTGATGGTAGCTTTTACCACAATAGTGGTGGGTTTAGTGATGAGAGTTGGATTCATTCAAATAGTAAATGGGGGGTGGTACAGACAAAAGGCTTATGAACAGCATAATAAAGACAGAGAGATATCTCCTAAGAGGGGAATTATATATGATAGAAATGGAAATGAGTTGGCGGTTAGTGCTACTGTAGAGAAAGTGGTTATAAGTCCGAAAGATATAAAAAAGTCGGGGAAGTCGAATAAAGAGATTATAGAAAGTTTGGCTAAATTCCTCGACTTAGATATTGAGTATGTTGCTAAAAAGGTAAATAAAAATACAAGATATGAGATTTTAAAGAAACAAGTTGATAAAGATGTAGCAGATAAAATAAGAAAGTGGAGAAGAGAGTATAACATATATGGTGTATTTTTGGATGAGGATACTAAAAGGTATTATCCAAATGGTACGTTAGCATCGCATGTTTTAGGATTTGTTGGCAATGATAACCAGGGCTTAAATGGAATAGAGTTTATAGCAGAAAAATATTTAAAGGGAAAGCCAGGTAAAATTTTAAGTGAAGTTGATGCTAGCGGTAGGGCAGTGCCTTTTAATGAAGAAAAAAGGATTGAGCCAACAGATGGTTTAAATGTCGTTCTTACAATAGATGAAACAATACAGTATTTTGTGCAAAGAGCATTAGAACAGGCAATAGATGAAAACAAAGTACTAAATGGTGCAGGAGCTATAGTTATGGATCCAAGAAATGGAGAGATATTAGCAATGGTATCCAAACCAGATTTTGATCCTAATTTACCAAGGAAAGCTCCAGAAGGATATGACGAGAATACGTGGAAGGGAAACACTAACGAGGAAATAAAAATATTATCTGAGACAGTGTGGAGAAACAAAATAGTTACAGATACATATGAGCCAGGCTCAACTTTTAAGTCAATAACTTCAGTTGCGGGTTTAGAAGAAGGGGTTATAAACCCATCGACACCCGTAAACGATGTTCCTATAACAGTGCAAGGAAGGCGTATAAAGTGTTGGCGTTCTAGTCCTCATGGTGAGGAGACATTTAGGGAAGGTGTATATAATTCGTGTAACCCCGTATTTGTAAAAGTAGCACAAAGCTTGGGTATAGAGAGGTTTTATAGATATGTTAGGGCGTTTGGATTTATGGATAAAACGGGCATAACACTGCCAGGTGAGGCATCTAGCATATTCCATAAAAAGCCGCTTGAGATAGACATGGCAGTTGCATCTTTTGGCCAGAGGTTTCAAATAACTCCAATACAGCTGATAACTGCATATTCTGCTATAGCGAATGGTGGGAATTTGGTAAAGCCCAAATTAATAAAAGAGCTAACTAATAAAGATGGTCATGTTGTAAAAACATTTGATACAGAGATTGTGAGGTCTGTTATATCGAAAGAGACTTCTAAAACTATGAGAGAAATATTAGAAGGAGTAGTAACGTATGGTGGAGGAGCAAGAGCTTATGTTAAAGGATACAGAGTTGGAGGAAAGACAGGTACGTCTGAGACAACAGAAAAAGGAAGATACATAGCATCATTTATGGCAATAGCACCGGCTGATAATCCTAGAATATGTGTATTAGTGATATTAGATAATCCGACTGGTGAGAGCTATTATGGAGGAAGAATTGCGGCTCCAGTTGGAGGAAGAATAGTAGAAGATATTTTAACATATTTAGAGGTGGAGAGAAAATATACTAAAAAGGATTTAGAAATGATGGAAAAGGAAGTTGTAGTGCCAGATGTTTGTGGAAAAACGGTAACTCAAGCTATGGGCATATTGCAACAGCATGGATTACATATAAGAGTAGAAGGTGACCAGGAGAATAGTTTTGTTGAAAAACAAATGCCGTTATGTGATGAAAGAGTAGTGAAAAATTCTACTGTGGTAGTGTATACGAAAAGAAATGAAGATACTGAAGATGTATTAGAATAGAAAAAGAAATATTATTGACTAGTGGAGGATAGTGTGATGCTTTTGAAGGAATTGGTAAAGGGCTTAGAAGTTTGTGATGTTAGAGGGAATTTGGATATCGATATAAAAGATATTGCGTATGATTCAAGAAAAACAAAGAAGAATGGTGTTTTTGTTTGTATAGATGGATACAAGCAAGATGGACATAAGTTTATTAGAAATGCAATAGATAATAAAGTTAGTGCGGTATTTGTTCAAAGAGATGTTCCTCAGTATGAAGGGGTTACAATAATAAAGGTAAAAGATACAAGGCGTGTGTTGGCTCATTTATCTAATGTGTTTTTTAAGGAGCCATCAAAAGATTTAAATGTAGTAGGAGTAACTGGCACAAAAGGGAAAACTACAACAACTTATATGGTTAAATCCATATTAGAAAAGTTTAATCAAAAGGTTGGGATTATAGGAACTATAGTTAATAAAATAGGAGATTATGAAATAGAATCGAGTAGAACTACACCAGAATGTTATGATTTACAAAAATTATTTAGAGAAATGAAAGAACAGGATGTAGAAAGTGTAGTGATGGAGGTTTCATCGCATGCTTTGGAATTGTCAAGAGTTGAAGAGGTTGATTTTGACATAGGTGCATTTACTAATTTGTCACAAGATCATTTAGACTTTCATAAGACAATTGACAATTACTTAGAATCAAAAATAAAATTATTTAGTTTATGTAAAAAAGGTGTTGTTAATATAGATAATATTTATGGTTCTAGAGTGGTGGAAAAAGCATTGTGTGATGTATTATATACTTTTGGAATACATAATGAAGCAGATTTTATGGCATATGATATAGAAACATATCCAAGTTGTGTTAAATTTAAAGTAAAGTCAGCTTTTATAAATGAACAAATATGTGTTAATATTCCAGGAATATTTTCTGTGTACAATGCATTATGTGCCATAAGCATTTCTGCACTTATGGGAGTTGATGCAAAATCTATAAAAGAAGGATTAAAAGATGTTGTAGTACCTGGAAGGGCTGAAATTATAGAGGCTAATGATAAATATACAATCATGGTGGATTATGCACATTCACCAGATAGTCTGGAAAATATATTAAAAACGGTTAAAGAATATGCGAAAGGACGAGTGGTAAGTGTATTTGGATGTGGTGGAGATAGAGATACTTTAAAGAGGCCTATAATGGGTAGAATATCAGGAGACATAGCTGATTTTACAATAATAACTTCAGATAATCCAAGGACAGAAGAGCCACAAAAGATAATAGAGGATATAGAAAATGGAATAAAAGATGTAACAAAGAATTATGTTACAATTACTGATAGAAGAGATGCTATAAAATATGCTATAGACAATTCACAATATGGTGATATAATTGTTTTAGCAGGAAAAGGACATGAGACATATCAGATATTTAAAGATAAGACTATACATTTTGATGAGCGGGAAATAGTTAGTGAAATATTAAATTAAGTAGTGGGGTGTTTAAATTGAAACAGTTAATTGTACGAGACATCTTAGAGGCAACAAAAGGAGAGTTAAAATACGGTAATGTTGATATGGTAGTGAAGAATATATCAACAGATTCTAGGAGTGTAAATGAAGGAGATTTATTTATACCGATAGAAGGAGAGAAATTTGATGGGCATGCATATATAAAAGATGCTATAAGAGGTGGTGCAACGTGCATTTTAGCTAGTAAAGATAGTTTTATTGAGAATGTGTTGGATGTTAGTGTAATAAATGTTAGGGATACTAGAGAGGCATATTTAGATATAGCTAGATATTATAGACAAAAGTTTAATATATCAATTATTGGAGTTGTAGGAAGTGTTGGAAAGACATCTACAAAAGATATGATAGCGAGTGTTTTAGGGACCAAGCTTAATGTATTAAAGACAAAGGGTAATTTAAATAATGATATAGGAGTTCCGAGAACAGTTTTAGAAATAGATGATAGTGATGATGTTGCTATAATTGAGATGGGAATGAATCATAAAGGAGAAATATCAAAATTAACTAGAGTTGTTATGCCAGATTATGTTGTTATTAGTAACATTGGAGTATCGCATATTGAAAATTTGGGTTCTCGCTATAATATACTAAAAGCAAAGCTAGAGGTTTTAGAGGGACTAAACAAAAGTGGAGTTGTCTTTTTAAATAAAGATGATGATATGTTAAGTGGAGCTATAGATGAAATAGGTTTTGAAGTTGTTACATATGGAATAAAAAGTGATTGTGATTATAGGGCAATCAATATAAAAGATAACGGAGAAGATGGGATTAATTTTGATATTAGTTTAGGTGGTAGGATATATAATATAGAGATAAAAGCAGTTGGTATGCATAATGTGTATAATGCTTTGGCAGGTATTGCAGTTGGTATGAAGCTTGGTATACCTATACATGATATAATTTTGGGCATTAGTAATTTTAAATCAGGTAAAATGAGATTAAACATAGATGATAGGCTAGGTGTAAAAATAATAAATGATTCATACAATGCGAGTCCAGATTCTATGAAGGCGGCTATAGATGTTTTAGATACGGTATCCAAGAGTAGGCGTAGTATAGCAGTTTTGGGTGACATGTTGGAGTTAGGAAATTTTTCTAAAGATGAGCATAGAAAAATTGGTGAATATATAAATGAAAAAGATATAGATTGCGTTGTTACAGTAGGTAACGATAGTGAGTATATAGCGAAAGAGTTATTAAATAGAGGGCATTTGGATATTTATTCATTTCCAAGTAATAGGGATACTACAGAGTTTTTAAATGATTTTATAAAGAAAGATGATGTAATATTGTTTAAAGGATCAAGAGGGATGAAGCTGGAAGAAATAATAACAGGTTTAGATGAAGTGAGGGGGTAGTAAAGGATGAGTTTTTTAGTTTACAGTGTAATTATTATTTTTGCGTTTTTGATGGTAGTTGTAATTACGCCAGTAGTCATACCATTGTTGCACAAGTTAAAATTTGGGCAAGTGGTAAGGAGTGAGGGTCCAAAGTCACATTTAAAGAAAATGGGTACACCAACAATGGGTGGAGTAATATTTTTAGTAACTATGGCAATGTTAGCTTTTTTATATGCTAAAATTAATTTTAGAATAATTGCATTAATTTTAGTGACATTATCATTTGGATTGATAGGATTTATCGATGACTTTATAAAAATAATAAAGAAGAGAAAAGACGGATTGTATCCAATGCAAAAAATGTTTGGATTAATATTGGTGGCCACTGCATTTTCTTTTTACGCAAAAAAGTATATAGGCACAGAGATAATGATACCTTTTATAGATAGTACAGTGAATCTAGGATATTTGTATATACCATTTGCAATACTTGTTTTAATATCAGCGACAAATGCAGTCAATATAACAGATGGTTTAGATGGGTTAGCGACAGGGATAAGTATAATAGTTATAACATTTTTTATGCTTGTCACAAGAAAGATAGCAGATTATGAATATGTTAGCATTTTTAGTGCGATTATGGTAGGATGTCTTTTAGGCTTTTTGATGTACAATAAAAATCCAGCAAAGATATTCATGGGAGATACAGGTTCATTAGCATTAGGTGGTGCAATAGGAGGGATAGCACTTTGCATGAAAAATCCTCTTATATTGATAATAGTGTGTGGTGTATGTGTTGTAGAGACTTTGTCCGTAGCCATACAGGTTTTATCATTCAAAATTAGAGGTAAGAGAGTATTTAAGATGGCACCAATTCATCACCATTTTGAGTTATCAGGTTTTAGTGAAAGAAAAGTTGTAGCTATTTTTTGGGGGGTGAGTGTTATTTTGTGCGTGGTAGGATACTTTTCTATAAGATAAGACTGGGAGGAAAAAAGTGTGAAGAAGAGACCATTTGATTTTTTAATATTTTTAACTGTTTTGACGTTATTAGGATTGGGTACTATAATGGTTTTTAGTTCAGGTGCGCCACATGCATATACATATTTACATGGTGATACATATTATTTTTTAAAGAAACAGTTGATATATGTAGCGTTAGGTTTAATAGGCATGTTTTTCACTATGAATATAGATTACAGGAAACTTGGTAAGATATCACCCATTTTGTTTGGTATAAGTGTAATGCTTTTGGGTTTAGTATGTGTACCAGGAATAGGAAAAAATTTAAATGGCGCGAGAAGATGGCTTGGAGTAGGAGGATTTACAGTACAGCCTTCAGAATTTGCTAAGATATCAGTTATTTTATTTTTTTCGTATAGTATATCGAAAAGGCAAGACAAGTTAAAAAGTTTTAAAGATGGGCTTTTGCCATATTTATTATTAATAGGGGTTGTAGCAGGATTGTTATTATTAGAACCGCATCTTAGTGGCACTATAATTATAGGATTAGTGGCATTTATAATATTGTTTTGCGCTGGAGCTCGTATATGGCATTTTGTAGTGCTTGGTGCACCAGTTATTGGAGCATTAGTGGTATTAGTTTTAACATCAGAGTATAGATTAAAGAGATTAATATCGTTTATGGATCCATGGAAGGATGTACAAGGTGCAGGTTGGCAGATAGTACAATCTTTGTATGCTATAGGATCAGGTGGACTTTTTGGAAGAGGATTGGGAAAGAGCTTGCAAAAGTTTTTGTATATTCCAGAGCCATATAATGATTTTATATTTGCTGTATATGCAGAGGAATTAGGCTTTGTTGGTGTTGTGGCAGTTCTTGCTTTGTTTGTGATATTTTTGTGGCGAGGAGTAAAAGTTGCAACACATACTAAAGATTTGTTTGGAAGCCTGGTGGCTGTGGGAATAACGAGTTGGATAATGGTTCAAATGGTTATAAATATATTGGTTGTTACATCGTCTATGCCAGTAACAGGTATGCCATTACCGTTTTTTAGTTATGGAGGTACGTCATTGATATTTTTATTAAGTGGGATAGGAATACTACTAAATATATCAAGACATTCGGAGTATGATAGAATTTGAGGTGAAGTAAATTATGAAAATATTAATAGCAGGAGGAGGAACAGCAGGACACATAAATCCAGGTCTTGCTATAGCTAAGTATATAAAAAATCGTGTAAAGGATGCAGATATAGTTTTTGTTGGTACAAAAAAAGGGTTAGAAAATAAGCTTGTTCCGAGAGAGGGATTTAAGTTGGAGCTTATAAAAGTAAGAGGTTTTAAGAGACAGTTTTCAGTGGATACAATGAAAGCTGTTGGGGATCTTTTTGTTGGGATACATGAGGCGAAAAACATTATAAGAAGTTATAATCCAGATTTGGTTATAGGGACAGGTGGATATGTTTGTGGTCCTGTGTTATTTGTAGCAAGGCTTTTTAAAATACCAACTTTGATACATGAATCAAATGCGATACCTGGCTTTACAAATAAAATACTTGGTAAATTTGTAGATAGTATTTGTGTAGGTTTTTTGGATGCCAAAAAATATTTTAAGGAAAATGTTGTAGTAACTGGTAATCCATTGAGAGATGGAATGATTCAAGATATACATTGTAGTGTTACAAAAAATAAAAAGGTAGTTATATTTGGCGGAAGTAGAGGAGCAAAAAAGCTGAATGAGACTGTTTGTAATATGATTAACAAATATAATGAGGATATTGATTTTGATTTGGTGTTTGCCACAGGCGAGAGATGGTATAAGGATATAGAGGGTAAAGTAAATAATAAGAGGGATAATATCAGTGTTGTGCCATATATATTTGATATGCCAAGTGTTATGGGAAGTTCAAATTTATTGGTAACAAGAGCTGGAGCAATGACATTAGCAGAAATAACAGCTATGGGTAAACCGTCAATATTGATACCATCACCTTATGTAACAGCAAATCATCAGGAATATAATGCAAGAGCATTAGAGAAAAATGGGGCGAGTTTGGTTATATTAGAGAATAATCTAAATGAGGATATGTTGTATGAGACTATTAGAAGTATTATTGATGATGAAGAAAAGTTAAAAGACATGGCACAAAAGTCTAAGGAAATGGGTATCTTGGATGCAAAAGATAAAATATTTGAAGAAATAAAAAGAATATGTAATATGTGAGGAGGGGAAAGCCCCGCTTGGGGGCGTTGGATTTGTGAAGTATTAACAACAAATTGCACGTATGAATTCTTGTACGTTCGGCGTGCAAGATTGATCTCTAAAATCTTGATTGACATATAGCGAAAAAACTTTAGTAACTTATATTTACTAAAGTTTTTTTGTATTTTGCCGATAAGGAAGTGAGAGGAATATCGTAAAAATATAAATAGAAAGATAGGTGAGAAAAAAATGAAACCTGTGGAGTGTATAGAAAAAGAAAAACAAAAAGTGAATAGTATTTTGTTCGGTTTAGAATCTTTTAAGATGAATCGAAATGTATTAAAAGAAAGAATTCCACAGTTTAAGAGTATTAGTATAAAAGCATCTGGTACAAATAAATATGAAATTTATTTCAAACAGAATGATGATAAAATTGTAAAATACACAATGGGAAGAAAAAAAACGGAATTTTATAATGTATCAAGCGGAGAAATCAAGAAAAAGATTCCTTCAGCCGTAGACATAACAATTGATGTGAGTGGACGAGATGGATTAGAAAATGCAATGAAAGAGCTAAAAGAATATATGTATAATTTAGATGAGTTGCTAGAAAAGAGAGAAAGTTTAAAATATGATCCAAATAAAAAAAATGAATATAACAAATTTAAAAAAAATGGATTACAACCTATTTCTAAGTTAATAGAAAATAAGGAATCTTATAAAATGGTAAGAGATAAATGTAAAGATTGGAATGATGTAGCAGTAAAAGAACAAATTGTTAATAGATTTCGTTCTTTAGAAAATTTAAAATCATATTATGATTATGTGGAAAATATGAATTTGTTTGAAACAAGAGGACAGACAGAACTGGCTTCTTTGAGTGAGAAAAATAAAAGGGAAGTGAAAAAAGAAACTGATAAATTGAAAGTGAAACAAAAAAGAGAAAAAGTAGGGAAGTTACTAGATTATTTAAAAGAAGGATTAAAAAAATTAAAGAATTTAAGTGATAAAGATAAACAAGATTTAGAATATACTAAAGATTTTATAACAACGTATTATGATAAAGATACGGCTGGATTGAATGATCTTATGGGAAATATTGATACTATGGATGATGAAAAATTAAAAGATTATGTAATTGAAAGAATAAATAAAAGAAATGAAAAAGATTTATATGGAGAAGAACTGTTAGCAATAGGTAATTTTAAAGTAGAGGATTTAAAAAAAGGTTTTATGATACGGAATGCTGAGAATTTTAAGAAAAGATATTACAGTAAGGAACCTCAAAAATTTGATAAATTAATGGAAGATATTGATAAGGTAGATAATGAAAAATTAAAAGAATACATAGATGAAAGAATAGATGAAGTAAATAATGATGTAAATAAACAAAAAGTTAGGGTTATTGGTAATTTGGCAATGAAGAAAGGAAAATCTATAGAGTCTATTAATTCGGATAAAACTCTCATATCTAGAGATTCAGTTGGCTCAAATGAAAGCCTTTCATCTATAAGTTCTACTGGTTCAAATAAAACTTTTACAGGATTTATTAATGAGACAAAAGAGCATTTAAAAGAATCGAAGGAATCTATAAATGAAGCAAGAGATACACAAGATTTCAAGATTAAAGATAATAAAAGAAAAGAAAAAGGTGCTAAAGTTCAAAATAAAGTAAAAAATAAAAACATTTCAAAAACAATGTGATATTGTAAAAGAGGGAGGTTATATATTATGGAAAAAAAATATGATTTTGGAGAAGTAACAATAGTTGATAAAAATGATTCTTTTAATGGTTTACAATTTGGTGAAAAAGAACAAAAGGGTAAAAAGAAAGAATTTCAAAAGAGAGAAAATCATAAAATAGATTCATTAGAAAAAAGCAAAGAAGCTATTATAAAATTAAATGACTGGTTGAGAAGAGATGGTAAGACATACGATGAAAAGGGTAGAATAACAAGATTGCAAGAAGGTAACATTGTAATTACTTGGAATGGCAATAAAAAATGTGATATATATTGTGGTAATAACGCTAAAGGAGAGTATGAATACAAATATACGTTAGATTTAAAAAATGAAAAATATAAAGAAAATAAGTATAATAATTTTGTAAATATTAGAGGAAATAAGAAAAAAAAGATGGAAGTTTTACATGAAAACATTGATGTAAATAACGTGGAAGAGTTGAAAGATGAATTAGAAACAGCTAAAAATGTAGAATTAAATAGTAAGAATGTATCAAAAAAAATTACTGTTAGTGTAATAGGAAAAGAAAAAAATAAGAGTATGACTATAAAAGGACAAATACAGAATGAAGAGTTAAAAATAGAAAATTTGGAAAAATTAAAAAGTATACTAGAAAGTAAACAAATAGATTTAAGTTATGTGGATGAAATTTTTATTAAGAATGAATCTGATTTATTTTTTAAATTTCAGAATGGAAAAATATATAGATTAAATGGACAGGATTTAGTAAAAGAAAAAAATATCAATAGTGTTAAGGATATAAATAACAGTTTAGTTAAAACATCGGTTAAAATTAATTATAATTTCGAAACTAAAGAGTCAGATGTGGGTGAATTAGAAAGAGAAATAGGAAGTTTAACATCTTTTAAAACTAAATTAGATGAATTATCAAAAACAAATAAAAATAATAAAGAGCAATATAAAAAATTGGAAGATATGGTTAAAAAAAATGAGAATGATTTAAAATCAAGTGAAAAGGAGATAAAAAAATTAGAAAAGAAATTAAAAAATGCAGAACATGAAGCAGAAGATGCTATCAAAAGAGAAAAAAATGCAGAGAAAAAGTTAGATTCTAGTAAAAAAATGAGAGTCGTACAATATGTATTAAAAAATGCTATTAAGTTAAAGATTCTAAAAGGTGAAAAAATTTGGCATCCTAAGAGAAGTATGGACAAGGAAAGAATGAAAATAAGTATGCAAAGGTCTCGAAAAGAAGAAGACTATCACATGATAGAATATAACTATCAAATTGAAACCAAAAAGAAAGAATTACTTGAACAATTTAAAGAGGATTTGGGAAATTGTGTTAGTGCTGCAAAAGAAAAGAGAGATAAAGTAAAAGATAATATTAAAAAAACTAAAAATGGATTGGAAAATATTAAAAAAATAGAAGATTATGAGTCAATAAAAAACTCAGTTCCTGGTGTCGAAGGTGATGATGTACAGAGAGACGTTGTAGAGTTATTTAATAAATGTTCAGAACAGAAAAAGAAAGTATTAGATAGTGATTTTAAACTACAATACTCTAAGTATAGTGCTAATGTAATGAATATGGAAAATTATGAAAAACAATTAAAAAATAGTGTATCTGCACTGCTTAACGAAATTGAAAATAGTGTAAAAGAAGTTGAGGTTAATGAAGTTTCACAAGAAGAAAAAAAGGATTTAAATAGGATAAATTCAAAAGAGACATTGGTAGAAGAAAATGTATATGAAGTAGAAAACAACCCAATACAAAAGGAGGAAAAAAGTTCGAGTACGTTAAATCTAAAAGGAATAAATGAAAATTTAAATAATGCGGAAAGTATTATAGATTCAGCACCAGGTAATGGAGGGACAGTACCACCACCGCCGCCACCACCACCAGTTAAAGGAGTAGAACAACCAGCACCAGTTAAAGGAACAGTACCACCACCGCCGCCACCACCACCAGTTGGTAATGTACCACCAGTTAAAGAACAAGAGAGTTCAATTATGACAAGTATAAAAAGAACAAGTAAAGATTTAGAAAAAGTAAAAGTAGAAACAATCTCTGCAGAGGACTTAATAAATCAAGCTAACAACTTAAGGAAGAGCGTTAGCAAAGAAGATATGGAAAAAGAAATAGAGGAATACCTAAAATCTATACCGGACTTAGAAGATAGTAAAAGTGAATTAATAATAAATATGGAAGGAAGATATGCCAAAAATGATTCATATGATGGTATGTTGCCCAAAGAATCTGCCATCCAAGAATTGGATGATGGTGATTTGAAAAAGATATATACTATGATAAACGATGAAATCGAAAATTGTGAGGAAGAACTTAAAAAGAACGAAGAAATTGACGAAGAGGATGAAGAAATTGACAAAGAGGACATGAACGAATATTTGAAAAAATTAAAAAATGTAAAAAAAGATATTAAAAAGGTTATAAGTGGAAGAATTAATGATAAACAGACCAATTTGGAAAAATCAAATGAAAGTAGGGAAAAATTAAGTAAAAGTAGGGATAAATCAAATAAAAGCATGAGTGACTTAACAAAATAGGATGATGAAATAATCATTATAACTCAGTCGGAGATGTCCCCCGCCTCTAAGCTTGAAAAAGCGTAGGCGGTGGGTACATATTTACAATTCAGTGGGAGTT